>CAMZOE010000021.1 GCA_947330515.1 uncultured Mycoplasmataceae bacterium | reverse complement strand
TCTTTACATTTTTTACAATTTTGTTTTTCTTTACATTTTTTACAATTTTGTTTTTCTTTACATTTTTTACAATTTTGTTTTTCTTTACAATTTTTGCAATTTGACTTTTCTTCATCGTTGCAACAACAACAATTATTTTTTATATTATCTTTTTCCATAACCTTACTTCCTTTTTAAATTGTATAAATATACAACTTATATAAAATCATTTATACTTACATTTTAAGATAAACTTAATTTTTTCATATCTTTTTTCTTTTGGAATATATATTAATAAATGATATTAAAAAACACCATTAAATGGTGTTTTATTTAATGATATTTTTTTAAATTAAATTAAACTAAGCTTTAGTTTTGCCTTGATATTTATCATTGTTAGGGTTTAGTTGTTCCGCGCGATTGTTATCGTTATGATCCGCACCATTAGAAGAATGATTATTAGCTCTGTTATTAGTATTTACACGGCTATTATTATTTCCTCCACGGTTAGGGTTTGATTGATTCGCGCGATTATTATCATTGTTTATCATACCTTACATCTCCTTTGTTTTATTAAGATAATCTTAGTAATGATAAACCTTCTTAATTTTAAAAGAATTTTTTATAGTAAAGATATATATATAAAAATAAATATTAATATATTTTTTCAATAATTTTAATTAGTTTACTATTTCTATTTTTGATTTCTTCAAAACCAAAAATTTCACTTGTACAATCAATAACACCAACAAATTGTTTTTTAAATTGTAAATTTTGATTGATAATTTTTTGATATTCATTCTTTTTAGTATCAAAATTTTTGTTACTTATTTTGGAATTATTTGAACCTTCTAAAATTAAAATATTACCAATGTTATTTAAATATTTTTCTCTTTCAAAATTAAAATTTTGTTCATCTATTCTTTCTTTTTCAATAATTTTTTCTTTATCAATATCTTTTAATGTTTGAGGCATAATATGTTCAATACTAGGATTTTTAAAGAAGTTTAAATGTTTATTAGCGGTATTAAAGATAATTTCTTGAGAATTATTTTCTCAAAAATTAATTCTGTTTAAAATAATTGTTGCAGCATTAACTGATAAGGGATTATTTTTGATACCATCGATGAAACTTTCTTTTAAGAAATTGTTTCTACGAACGATATTTTCATCTTTAAGAATAGCTCTAACATCTTCTTCATCAACAACACTTTTATTTTTGTATAAATTTTTAATAGTAGAAATTGCTCTTTCTATTGTAACTGAAAGTGATTGTCCAGTATTATTTAATACTTTTAAATATATTTCAAATTTTTCTATTTCAAATAACATTTTTCTTATTTTATTAATTACATCTCTTTCGTCTTTTCTTTCTAAAGACAGTCCATAACCTCCTTTATCCCCTTCATTTTCAATAATTACTCCAATTAAAGGTAAGTAAACAGTTCTTCCTTTAAAAGAAGAGAGAATATCAGAATAATAATATGTTGATGAATTTTCATTTTTATAATTAATATTAAGATCATCATAAATATCAATTTCATTAGCAATTAATCTTAATTTTTTAATAAATTGGTTTTTATTTAATTTATTATTTTTATCAAATCCAAAGTTTCTTCTAATGATTTCTTTAAATAAATCAAACCCTGATAAATCACTTTTTTTAAGTCCTTTTAAAACTATAAAATAATTAACAAAATTTTTAATTTTTGCTTCATCAACTTGATGTTTATTATTTTCAAATTTTGAAAAAATATTATTTTGAAATGCTTGTTGTAGTTCATTTTCATTTTCATCTAATTGTGTTTCAATTACAAACATAAATAAGTAATTTTTTAATAAATCAATTGTATTTAATTTAACAGAACTGTTGTTTAATTTTTCAAAAATTTCAAAGGGATTTTCAATTTGATTTTTAGTAAAAGTTATATATAGATTATCTATAAGATTATTTGTAAGTTTGTCTAAATATTTATTTGCTTCTTCTACTTCTAAAGCGTTAATTTTTGAATTAATTAATGCAGTAATTAATTCAAAGTTAGAAGAAATTAATGAACTATATTTATCTTTTTTATTTGCTCTAATTCCAATAGAAAGATTTTCTTTTTCTCCTTGAATAATTTGATAGAAACTATTATCTTTATCGTTTGTAATTCTAGAGAATTTTCATTCTATATATTTATAATTATTTTCTTTTGTTGTTTGAAAGATTTCTTTATATAAATGAGGAACATTAAAATTATCATTAGAACGATAATTTTTAAAGATTGCTGCAAGAATAATAATTAGCGAAGTAATTCTTTGTTGTCCATCTAGTATTTCTAAATTTTCATTTTTTTCACGATAAACAATTGAACTAAGATAGTGTAATTGTTTATCTTCGCCAATATTTTCAATATCAAAAAATAATTTTTTAATTAGTTGTTTAGTTCATACATATTTTCTTTGCATTAAAGGAATTTTAATTTTATAATCTTTTAATTCTTCGTTAAAGAAAATATCTCCGAAATTTATTACTTTTGAATCAAGAAGCAAGTTATTTTGTGATTGATCATTATTTATTTTGTTTTTAACATAAGATAATTCTTCAAGTTTAATTGTTTTCATTGCAGGTTTATCAATATTATTAACAAGTTTACTTTCATTATCTTTAAGTTTTTTAATTAAAGAATTACTTTCATATAATTCTTTAATAGTTCAATAATTGATGTTCTTTTCTTCATCACTATCTACTTTATTATCATGTTTTAAAATATTAGCTTTTAAAATTGAATAATAGTCATTTTGTTGACCTTTAAAATCATAATTATTATAAAAATCATTATTACTATCTTTTCCTAAATAATTCATTATACTTAACTTATCAACAAAACGTTCAACTCAATTTTCTTTTCCTTTAATTTTATAGAAAGTAAAATTTCTAAGCATTTCTTCTTTTGAAGAAAATTTTTCATTATTATTTCTTTCTAGAATTCCTAAAGTTAATAAATTTTCTAAATATTGTCTTAAAGTTGTTTTATTATCAGGATAAATTCTTGTATTTATTTCTTCTTTATTACTATCTAAAATAGTAAGACGTAAATTTCCATTTTGATTTTTAATTACTAGTGTTTTAGATTCTTTATTATTTAAAAATCAATCTAATTTTTTTATTGAAACATTAATATTTGTTCCCATTGATCTAATTTGTAGTTTTTCTTGTTCCATTATTTTACCTCTTCTTTATAATTTATTATTCAAAAGAAAATTGCTTCCATAACATTTACTGGTAAAGAATTACCAGCTTGTTTTCAAAGAATATCTCTTGGAGCAGTTTCAATTCTTTTAGCGTTTTTAACTGCTTTTTTCATCATTGCTTTTGCTTTTTCATAGTCTTTAGCATCAAAACCCATTAAGCGATAGCTTTCTTTGGGTTGGATGAAACGATACGAGGCATAAGGGATATCGTTAATATCTTTTCTTGGATACTTGAATTCAAGTATTCCTGCATTTGGTAAACGATCTTGTTTGGTAGAAATTGTTGGTGTTTTTGTTATTGATTCATCAATTAAAAGACCTGCATCAATCATTCTTTTTCTCGAAGGTGTATCTTTTATTTGTGCTCAAAGAGATTCTTCTAAATCAGTGTTTTTTAAATCATATATGCTAGTTGTTTTTTGTTGTTTTATTTTATAATTTTTAGCTTTTAATGTTTTTTTTACTAATTCATCAAGATGTGAATTAATTACACCTTTGTTATCTAAAATAGAAACAGCGAAGACTCTGTTTCTCGCTTGAATCATTCCAAATTCATGGGAATTTAATACTCCTCAATATGTAGAATAACCTAATTGTTTTAAGGTTTTTAACCAATCATCAAAACTTGCTTTATGCTGTTTACTGATTAAGTTTTTAACATTTTCTAATACTAAAAATTTTGGTAATTCTTCTTTGTTTTCTTTTAAAGTTTTCAATAATTTTTCAATTTCTAGTAAAAGTCCTGATCTTGTCCCTGCTTTAATTCCTTGGTTAAAACCATGGAAATTTCCCGCAGTTGAAAGATCTTGACAAGGGAATGAATAAGTTAATAGATTAGGATGTTGTTGATAAACAAACTTTTTGTAACGTTCATATGAGTTTACAATTGAACCAATATTATTGGTAATTTTAAAAGAGTGATATCAATAAACCAATTCAATAAAATTAAAGTTATTAGTTTTTTTGAACAATAAAGGATATTTTTGGTTTAAATTACTCTCTCTCTCTACTTCTATGAATTCGTGTTTTAATTGAATAAAATTTTGCTTTAAAAAAGCAATTCAAACATTTTTTTCAATTTTTAATGGTTTTTTCCCGTCTTTGGAAAGATTATAATTTTCAATAAAATTAATTAATTCTTCCAAAGTTATCTTCTTTATATTAATTTTTTTGTTGAAATGAATAGCGGCGTAGGACTGTACTGAAAAAACATCCCAATCGGATGTTCCTACTACTTTATAGTCTAATAATTCCTTTTTTTTGAGATTGCTTAAAGCTTTATGTTGAGCTCCAATACCGCTAAATGTTTCAAACATTTTTATCTCATTTTTCATTAATAAAATTATATACAGTAAGAAAAAAATCCTGCATTATTTACTGTATTAACCAGACTTATTTACTGTTTTTTAAAAAAATAAAAGTAATAAAAAGTGCATTTTATTGCTCTTTATTACTATATTGTTTTTCTTATCTGATATACTGTCTTTATATTATAAAGACAAGAAAAAGAGGTTAAAAATAATGGAAGAAAATAATATAAGTGCAGAGGAACAATCATTAGAATATTTTCTTTCTTCAAACAGAGGTGGACTGTATGTTCCTTCTTATCAAAGAAATTACGCTTGAGAAGAAAAAAATATTAAAAAATTATATTTTGATTTAATGGAATCTTTTGAAGAAAATCCAAATAATGATTATTATATGGGAAATATAATTTTAAAAAATAAAGATAAAACTACAGAAGAAATTGTTGATGGTCAACAAAGAATTACTACTTTTCTTTTGTTTATTGCAGCTTTAAATATCTTTAAAAAAGATTTAGATTATGGTATGGAATGAATTAAAGATTCTAGTTTAAAGAATTATGTTTTTTATGAAAGAACAGATAAAAATAGGGTAAGTAAATTAAAAATTTTTTCTAGTAAAAGAAATTTTGCTTTAGAAGATATTTTAGAATGCGCTTTTAAAACTCCAAACAAAATTGCTTTACTTCCTATGGAAGTAAAAGAAACAAAATATTATCAAAACTTAATTACTTTTATCTTTCTATTAGAAAATGATAGAGATAAACTTAGTTCAGAAAGAAACTTTTTAGCATTTAAAAGATTTTTTAGAAAGATTAAATTTGTAGTAATTACAATTAAGGATTTAGAAGTTCATAAAATTTTTGAAAATATTAACTCTACCGGAGTTTCTTTAAAAATTTCAGATTTAATTAAAAATTTTCTTTATATAGAACTGGAAGATAAAAAAACATTTTTAGAAGAAAAAGAAAAAAATATAATAGAACATAAGATAGATGATTTCTTTGAAGAAAAATTAGAAAATATTTCTTCAAAGAAAAATGTAAAAGAAGAATTTTTTAAAAATTATTTAGTTTATAAAAAAGGATCATTTACAAAAACTGAAACTAAAATTTTATATCAAGAAATAAAAGATGTTTTTAAAAAAGATGAAAAACCTAAAACAGAAAAAATTCTTGAAATGATTAACGATTTTTCTAAAATGTTTAATTTATGAAAATTTATTGAAAGTGAATATGAACCATTAGATATAAATAATCCTTTTGATTTTTCTTTTGCATTAATTAAAGATAAATTGTTAGGAACATTTTTTCCATTAATATTTTTATTTGCAAAAGAAAATAATTTATTTACTTCAGAAAATAGATTTTTATATAAAAAGGAAGAATTTCAAGAATTAGTTATTCTTTTAGAAAAATATTTTTCAAGAAAAATATTAATTGGTAGCGATAATAAAAATGCTAATAAATTTATTCCTAGTATTATTTTTGAGTTAAGAAAACTAAATAGTTATAAGTTAGAAGATATTGAAACTTTTCTTTTTAAAGATATAGATAGTTTAAGTGAAATTGATTCAATGGAAGTTCCTCAAGACATTGATTTAGTTATCAAAGGACTTACAAGTATTAATAAAATTAAATCACAAACGGACATTAAACATATTTTATATAAATTTAATAAAATTATTTTAGAAGTTTCTGAAGAAGTAAGTAATTTTCAAAATATTTCTTTAGATGAAGATGATTTTGGAAAATATATGATCGAATATGTGATGCCGATAAATTCAGTTAATAACTCTTCTTGAAGAGATGTTTTAGAAGAATACTTAATAGAACATGATTTAGATTCAGATGATATTTTTGAAGTTAAAGATAGATTTGTTTACAGTTGAGGAAACTTAACCCTTATAAAACAAAAAGAAATTAAAAAACTAACTAATAATTCTTTTATAGATAAAAAATCATTTTTTTATAATACTTCATTAATCTTTAATAATTCTATCTATAGCAAAAGCGCTTGAACAATTAAAGAAATTATTGAAAGAGAAGATTTATTTAAAAAAATAATAGAAGCATATTTTTAATAAGATCAAAAAACTACTGTTTCAGTAGTTTTTTTATTGCTTAATTATTTTAGAAAATGAAAATAAGACATTACAAATATACACATTCTAAAATGTAAATATTTGTAATGTCTTATTAGAAACAAACATATTTCTAATATATTTGCTAATCTTTTGGTTTGGCACCTCGAAATCAATATAATTATA
>CAMZOE010000020.1 GCA_947330515.1 uncultured Mycoplasmataceae bacterium | reverse complement strand
TTATAAAGAATTAAGTTCTATGATAGATTTTGCTATTTATGACTATAATAATATAAGATTTCAAGGTGTTTAGATAATAAAACTCCTCTTGAAGTAAGAGGAGAAAATTAGCTTTATAAAGTGGAAAAAATCTCTATCCCAATTTAAAATATTTTATATATTCATTAAGACTATTCTTATTGAATAATTTTAAAAAAATTTAATCAATAAAATTAAATACATTCTTTTTTTATTTTTCAACATCTTTATTTATTTCACCTTATTAATTAAATAATTTAATTAAAAAATCTACTTTTTTTAAAAAAAGTAGATTCCAAAAAAAATATTTAAGTTAAATTATTAATATCTTTTTTATATTTATAATTTAGCTTTCTTAATTTTAAATATAAATTCTTAAACCTCAACTTCATCAGCTTTAGCTTTATCGATTAATACTAAAATACCAAAAATAATAAAACTTGTGAATATTCCTAGAATTCCAGCAGCAATTTTATTACTTTTATTTTTATAATATTTACGATTATAATGTAATGAAAAAGAAATAAGAGGAAGTATAATTACCACTGGAATTAAAGCAATAATAAAATATATAATAATCGCAAATACTTCACTTATGTCATCAGAATTTAATAAATAAATAAGTGTATAAAGAAATGCAATTAAAACATATAAAAAAATGAATACTAAATTAATAGATATAATTATTATTGTTATTAATGAACCAATTTGTCTAATTGATTTTTTATTTTTTTTACCTTTTAGATAGATTGTGATTGTTGATTTATTTTATCTTTTTTATATTTATTCTCCTTAAATTAAAATTGTAAAAACACAAAACAAAACATTATTAGTTAAATATATAAAATATTGTTTACTTCTTTAGTATAACAAAACATTTATTTTTTATTTTCCCCAATTAAGAAATAATATTTACTATTAAACTCTCTCAATCAATGATTTATTGTAGATTTTGAAAAATTTTTATCATATTTTTTATTATATTCAAAAGCTAAATCTTCTAAAGAAAGATTTAAATTTTCTAATCTTAAATATGCAAGATTTACTTTATTTTCTGAAAATGTTTTCATTAAATCTTTATCAATCAAAAATTGAATTGCAATTTTTTGTTTTTTAGAAGCACTAATAATTTTTTTATTATTATATTCACTAATTGAATCTATTTTTTTTAGTTGTGCATGAAAATCTCGTTCAATTCTTTGATCTTCAAAAGCAAATACAGCATCTGGAGCATTCATAAATTTTAAAATATCTGAGATTCAAGATGATTTTTTAATATATAAATAATGAGTATTATTTTTATATCTTTCTTTTGGTTCAATATTTATTTCATCAAAAATTTTTAATAATACATGTTTTTCTCATGTAGAATTTGCTCTAATTTCAAAATGATAATACTTAGAAGTTGGATCGTTGATATATCCTGATAATAAAAATTGACTAGAAAAAACAAAAGAAGCATTTTGTTTTTTATTCATTTTTACTTTACTTTTAATTTTCCCTTTAAATTTTTCAATTATCTGTGTATTAGTTTTATCAAAATATATCAATCTATCTTTCTTTCAATAAGAAATTCCTAAAAAAAGTAAATAATTTTCCATAAAAGAATTTAAAAATTCTATTCTAGATGGTTTTAATATAGAATCGGAATTTTTTTCAAATTTAAAAAATTTAAGCAAGAAAAAATAAACTAAAAAATCTTTTGCTTTATTGTCTTTTGCATTTACTAAATTAAAAAAAATTTCTTCCTTAATTTTTAAGTTAAAACTAGAATTCATTCCTTAGTCTAACATTTCTATATATTTTGCTGCTCATAACGCCGCTTCAGTACCATCTGAAACAGAAGTTGTAATTTGTCTAAAATGTTTTTCTATAACATCTCCACCTGCAAAGATTCCTGGAATTTTAGTTTCAAATTTATAATTTACTTGAATAAAATTATTATCATCTAAAATATCTAATCCACGAATAAATGAGGTATTAGGTAAGTTTCCAATATACACAAAAACTCCTGAAAGTTCAATTTTAGAAACTTCATTAGTTTGGTTATTTTTAACCATTATTCCACTAAGTTTTTCATCACCTAATAATTCAATTACCTCTGTATTATTCATAACTTCAATTTTTTCTGTTTTTTTAATTCTTTCTAAAGTAATTTTTTCTGCCTTTAAAGAAGAAAATTTATTAATTAAATAAACTTTAGAAGCGATTGATTGTGCAAATAATGATTCTTCAGTAGCAGAATTACCACCACCAATTAAAGCAATTGGTTTCCCTTTATGAAAAGCAGCATCACAAATAACACATATTCCTAAACCACCTTTACCATAAAAATCATCTACTCTAGGGATTTTAAGCATCATTGGAGACATTCCTGCTGAGATAAAAATAGTTTTAGCTTTTACTTCTTCTTCTCCAACAACTACTGTTTTTATTTTTTCATATTCATCTTTAATTTTAGTAACTTCTCCAAATTTATATTCAGCTCCTAATTTAGTTGCTTGATTAAATAATTTCATTGAAAGATCACCACCAGAAATATTTTCAAATCCTGGATAATTACCAATACTATGAGTATTAAGCAATCTCCCTCCTGGTGCTCCTTTTTCAACAATTAAAGTTTTTAATCCCATTCTTTGTCCATAAATCGCAGCTGTAACTCCCGCAGGTCCTGAACCAACAATTACAAGATCATATATATTCATAACTTTCTCCTTTTTTTATTTATATTAACTATTATTATTATAACTTTATGGTTTATTTTATATCCTATTTTATCTGAAATAATAGTCTAAAATAGATTTATTAAATGATTCTCTTTTAGATTCAATAAAATTATTTTCTAACTTAAATTCTTGAATATATTCTTCTCTTAACTCTTTTTTAGAAAAGATTATTTTAAACAATGATGAAAAATAAAATTTAGCTTTATATTTAAAGAAAAACAATGTTTGTTTATATGTAAATTGATAATAAATTAAAGTAATAATACCAATGAAGATAAACATTATTGCTAATCAAAAAGATGTATGAAAATTGCCTATTTTCATAATATATTCATCAGCTCTAAAGTTTTCCATTGATGCTCTAGTAACACCATATCAAATCATATATAAAGAAAAATGTGTTCCTGGTTTAATTTTGTAAAATCTTTTTGCAACAATAGCAATTAAGAATCATCCTAATAAATTAATTAATGATTCATATAAAAATAATGGTTGTCTATAACTCCCATCAATAAACATTGCATCCTTAATGAAATTAGGAAGAAAACCAAAAATTCCTCCATTAGGATTATTAACAATTAATCCATAAACATTTTGATCAACAAAGTTACCTCATCTACCAATTGCTTGACCGATTAACATATTAGGAATTACTATTGAAATAACATATCTAAATTCAATATCCGGACCTAAAAATTTAGTATAAAGAAATAAACCGAGTCAAATAAAAAAGATACTACCTAAAATACTTCTCCCTTGTGAAACTTGGAAAAAGGAAAAAAAGGAAGTAATATCACTTGGATTAAAAATTAAAAATCATACTCTTGCTCCTCAAAGTCCTGCAACAAGAGTTACTCAAAACATATTATTAAAATGATATTTTGAGTAACCTTTTTTCTTTCATTCTAAAAAAGTAAATAGTACGGAAGCAAAAAATCCTAAAACAACAATAATTCCATACCAATAAAAAGTTATTGGTCCAATATTAAAGTGATCATTTATTCCTAGCATTGTTCTCTCCTTTTGAAAAATTTTTTAAGATTTTTCAATTTATTCTTCTCCTTCTTCTTTTAAAGAATCTATATTTTTATTAAATTCTTTTAAAAAATCGTAACCATCATATTTTTTCATTTTATGAACAATGACTGCCATTTCTACAATCGAACTTAAACTTCTACCTTCAGAAACAGGAATAGTAATCTTTGGAACATTTTGATTATGAATTTTAAATGAATCAATCTTAGTTCCAAGACGATCAATTTTATTTTTAATTTGAGAAAGATGCTTTAATTCAATTACTAAAGAAATTTTAGTATCTAACAAAATAGATTCTATCCCTAAAGCTCTTTTAATGTCAATAATCCCAATTCCTCTAATTTCTAAAAAATTCTTTACTGCTTTTGAAGATTTACCAAATAATTCACCAGCAAATTCAACAATATCAAGCGCATCATCAGCAACAAATAAATGATTTTTTTCAAGTAAGTTAAGCACTAATTCACTTTTTCCAATTCCACTTTCACCGATGATAATTACCCCTTCACCATAAATGCTCATAAGCGAACCATGAATTCTTTCTACTTCTGCATTTTTACGATAAATATAGTTAATTAAAGTAGCATTTAGTTCTTCTTTTGAGAATGATGAAGAAGTAAAAATAAAAGCATCAAGATTTAAAAGTTCATTATATTTAGTTTTAAAAATATTTTCTTTAAAATTAATAAAAACCAAAAGAACTGATTCTTGTTTTTCTAAATATTCAAAAAATTCTTTTAAACTTTCAAGAGGATTTTGTTCAATAATTATTTCTACAATTTTTTGATCACAAATAACAACTTTATTTTTAAATTCAATACTATCTTTTCACATATTGAAAAGATCTGAAAAAAAGCCAACCCCCTTAACTAACATCTCTTCGGAAGAAAGGTTTCCTTCTCCTAATATTTCGAATGAAAACTTCTTTAAAAGCTTTTTCATTTTTAACATTTTTTTCTCCTTTTTATTTTAAGTATGATTTTAAATACATTCCTGTAAATGATTTAGGGTTTTTAGCAACTTCTTCTGGTGTTCCTTTAGCAACTACTCTTCCACCATTAATCCCACCTTCTGGTCCTAAATCAATAACATAATCTGCAGTTTTAATAACATCTAAATTATGCTCGATTACAATTACAGAATCACCTTTATCAACAATTTCATGAAGAATTTTTAATAAAATTTTTATATCGTAATTATGAAGACCAGTTGTTGGTTCATCTAAAATATATAATGTTTTTCCTGTTGGTTTTTTTTGTAAATAAGTTGCTAATTTAATTCTTTGTGCTTCTCCTCCAGAAAGTAAAGTTGAAGGATGACCTAAAGTTATATAACCAAGACCAACTTTTTCTAAAAACGATAATTTATGAGTAATTTGAGGAATAGCTTGGAAAAAATCAACCGCCTCATTAACTGTCATTGCAAGTACATCTGCAATTGATTTATTTTTATACTTTACTTGTAATGTTTCTTTATTATATCTTTTTCCATCACATTCACTACATTTAACAAAAACATCCGGAAGGAAATGCATTGGAATTTTAATTAATCCATCCCCTTGACATTTTTCACATCTCCCCCCATTAACATTAAAAGAAAATCTTCCTTTTTTATATCCTCTTATTTTTGCTTCTTTTGTTTCTGTAAAAAGATCTCGAATATTATCAAAAACAGAAGTATAAGTTGCCGGATTTGAACGTGGTGTTTTTCCAATTGGTTCTTGAGAAATATTAATAACTTTATTAATATGTTCAATTCCTTTAATTGAAGAATGTTTACCTGGAAGAATATCAGCTCCATTTCTTGATAGTTCTTTTTTAATTGCTAAATAAAGAATTGAGTTAATTAAGGTTGATTTTCCAGAACCACTTAATCCTGTAATTGCAACAAATTGTTTTAAAGGAATTTTTACATTTAAATGTTTTAAATTATTTTCTCTCGCTCCAATAATTTCAAGTTCTTTTCCGTTTCCTTTTCTTCTTTTACTACTATATTCAATTGTTTCTTTTCCTGATAGAAATCTTCCTGTAAGAGAATTTGGATTATCCATAATTTGTTGAGGAGTACCTTCAGCAATTATTTCTCCTCCATCTTTTCCAGCAAGTGGACCAATATCAATAATATGATCCGCTTCAAGCATCGTTTCTTCATCATGCTCGACTACAATAACATTATTTCCTAAATCTCTAATGTTTTTTAAAGAGTTGATTAATCTAGCATTATCTTTTTGATGCAAACCAATTGATGGTTCGTCAAGAACATAAGTAACTCCTGTTAATTTAGATCCTATTTGTGTTGCAAGTCTAATCCTTTGACTTTCACCACCAGATAAAGTTCCTGCTGTTCGATTTAAAGTTAAATATCCTAAACCAACATCTTTTAAAAAAGTTAATCTTGCTTTAATTTCTTTAGTAACTAACTCTGCAATTTGTTTTTGTTCTTGAGTTAATTTTAAAGCATCAATTCATTCATAAGCATCATTTATCGACATTTTAGTAACTTCATAAATATCTTGACCCATAATTTTAATTGATAAAGCTTGTTGATTTAAACGTTTTCCTTCACAAGCTGTACATGTTGTTTTATGAAGAAATTTTTCATATCATTCTCTTGCAGATTGTGATGAAGTAGAAAGATGTCTTCTTTCTATTGTAGTAGCAATTCCTTCAAGTTGCTTTGTAGTTTTATGTATATGTCCATTACTTGATTCAAGTTCAACATCAACAATATCATTCGAACCATATAATACAACTTCTTTTTCTTTATCAGTATAATCTTTTAAAGATTTATTAATATCAATTTTTTGATATTTTAATAAAATTAAAAATTGTTGTCAATCTAAACCTTTTTGAGAATTAATTGGAAAATATTTTAATCCACCTTCAAGAATAGAAAAATTTTCATTAGTGACAATACTATCTCAAGTAACTCTTTTACGGAAACCAAGACCATTACATTCATTACAAGCTCCAATAGGAGAATTGAAAGAAAACATTCTAGTTTCTATTTTAGGAATTTGAAAATCACCAAATTTACATGCAAAATTTTTAGAATATAGTTCTAAGTTATCTAAATCTAAATCTTCTATTTCGATTAGCCCTTCTGAATATTGACCAGCAAGATTAATTGCTTCAAGAATCCTATCTTCATTATCTTCATTTACTAATACTCGATCAAGGAAAATTGAAATATAATGTTTTTTTGTTTTTGAAAGAATAATCTCATCTTCCAATCTTAAGATTTTCCCATTAATTTTAACTCTTAAAAAACCATCTTTTTTTAATTTAATTAAAACATCTTCATGACTTCCTTTTTGTCCAACAATGATTGGTGATAAAATTTGAATTTTATGATTAAGATTTTCTTTAAAAATTTGTTTCATAATTTCATGATTTGTTTGTGAAGTTATTGGAATATTATGAGTAGGACAAAAAGGAACTCCAATTTTAGCGAAAAGCAAACGATAAAAATCATAAATTTCTGTAATTGTCCCTACAGTAGAGCGAGGATTATTTGAAGTTGTTTTTTGGTCAATAGCAATTGAAGGAGAAAGACCTTCAATTGATTCAACATCCGGTCTTGAAGTCCCCCCAAGAAATTGTCTAGCATAAGTAGAAAGAGAATCAACATATCTCCTTCTCCCTTCGTTGTAAATAACGTCAAAAGCCAGGGAAGACTTCCCTGACCCAGAAACACCAGTAATGATGACTAATTTATTTTTTGGAATATCGACACTAATGCTTTTTAAATTATTTTCTTTAGCATTAATTATTTTAATAAAATCACTTTGTTTAAATTTCATGTTTTTCCTTTAATTGTTCTTAATAACTTAATTATAATATTTGTCGATTTCAACCTGTTTTTTAACAATAAAATTTTTATCTAAATGTCTTAATTTTTTATCATTGATTCAATAAATAATTGGAATAATAGAGAAAAAGATAATAGTAAAGAAGAGATTTAAATACGAAGCTACATCACCATTAGCAAGATCAACAAAAATAGAAAGAATAGAAAATGTTGAAATGAAAGTAATTCCAATAATAGAAATTCAAGAGATTGTTCTAAATAAAGGTAGTTCTTCAGTTTCTACTGTTTTTCTTCTTCTATTTAAAATTCCACCAAAAATAATAAATACATAAAATAGATAAGCAAATGAACTTCCTAAGTTACCAGCAAAACCTGACATATTAATAAATCCGATTTCTGCAATACCTTCAAAAATGAACATTTGATTAACAATTGAAAGTGAATCAAATATTCTAAGTAATACAACTCATAAAAGAGAAATTAAAAGAAATGTTTTTCCCGCTTTACTTGCAACTCCATTTTTATTTTTTCTTAATAATTTGAATTCTTCATCTTTAACAAGGTTATCTGTTGATAATGATGAAGTAGCACGAATAGAAGCTGAAAATAAACCACTCATTCCTGAAACAATTGAAAGAATTAACATTACATTAAATAAAGTACCAACTCATGGTGAAAAGGCATTTTCAATAACTTCAAATAAAGTATAATCACTATTTGATAGAGACATAATTGCATATGAAGAAATTAGATATAATGAAACAATAATCCCAAGCGCAGCAACAATTCCAATTGAAAATGATTTTTTAGTTTTTGTTTCTGATTGTAAGTTCGCTGAATAAATAAATCCATCAAAAGCAAACATTACTGGAGGCATTGAAATTACTAAAACAGTGATCAATGAAGAAACAGATTTTAAATGTTTTTCTGATAAAGTCACCTTATCAAGATATAATCCTGCGTTTTTAGAACTCGATACATCGAACACATGACCAAAATTATCAAATTCACTTTGAAAACTTGTTGAAGCAAATGCAACAAACAAAATAACAATAATAGTAATGATAGGAATTAGTTTAACTACAAATCCAAAATTTTGGATATCTTTAGCTCTATTGTTAGAAATAGAATTTAAGATTCCAATAGAAGATAAAATTCCTAAGGCAAATAAAGTAGTTAATAAAGTTCTCAATCCTACATATCATCAATTATTCATAAGAGTTGTAAACTTAGCAGCGGTATCAATCATTCCAAAGATTAAATCACTTGAATAAATACTTAATAATGAAATATTAATAGGAAGATTAATGAAAATGAAAAAATAACCGATAACCCTTCCTACCTTATTATTGAAGAACTTAGCTCCTCATGTTGAAAGAGAACCTATTTCTCCAGTAATTTTTGTGGATGAGGAAATTTCAATATATGAATATAAAATTGTAAGCACAAATCCTGATACAATAAATCATGCAATCATAGTGATTAACGTGGAATGATTTGTTGCCATTAATTCTTCATTTTTAAAGAAAATTCCGGACCCAATAACAATACTAATTGTTAGAATAACAATGCTTAACGCGCCATATTTTTGATTTTTTTCTTGTCCGTTTTTTGACATTATTTTAAATTTCTCCTTTTAATTCTAAAATTAAATCTCTTAAAGTAATTGCTCTTTCAAAATCAAATTTTTTAGAAGCTTCTTTCATTTCTGCTTCTAATTCCTTAATTTTTCCTTGTAAATATTTTTTACCTTTACGTTTATTAATACTAATGAACTCAAGTGCTTCATCAGAAACCAGAGATTTAGGGATTTCTTTGATAATACTTTTTGGGATAATATTGTGTTTTTTATTATATTCAATTTGAATATTTCTTCTTCTATCAGTTTCTTCAATAGTTTCTTTCATAGAATCAGTAACTTTAGAAGCATACATGATAACTTTACCATTAACATTTCTAGCAACTCTACCTGCCATTTGAATTAAAGATTTTCTATTTCTTAAAAATCCTTCTTTATCCGCATCTAAAATAGCAATCAATGATACTTCAGGAATATCTAATCCTTCTCTTAAAAGATTAATACCAACAATACAGTCATAAATTCCTAATCTTAACTTTCTTAGTAATTCACTTCGTTCTAATGTTTTTAATTCACTATGAAGATAAGCAGCATTAACTCCTTTTTCATTTAAGAAACTAGTAATTTCTTCTGACATTTTAATTGTAATTGTATTAACAAAAACACGTTCATCTTTTGTTTTACGTTTTTTAATCTCATTAATAATATCTTCCATTTGGTTTAATGAAGGTTTAATTTCAATAACTGGATCTAATAATCCAGTTGGTCTGATAATTTGTTCAACTATTTTTTGATTAGTTAAATTTAATTCATAATCTGCAGGTGTTGCAGAAACAAAAATTGCTTTATGAATTTTATCTTCAAATTCTTGATATTTTAATGGTCTATTTTCTAAAGCAGTTGGTAATCTAAAACCATAATTGACAAGTGATAATTTTCTTGCATGATCACCTTTATACATTCCATTAATTTGTGGAAGTGTCATATGTGATTCATCAATAATAACTAAATGTTCTTTTGATAAATAATCCATTAATGTAAATGGAGGTTCACCAAGTTTTCTATTTTCAAAATGGAAAGAATAATTTTCAATTCCTGAAACCATTCCAAATTCTTTTAATTGTTCTAAATCAAAATTAGTTCGTTGTTCAATACGTTGTTTTTCAATTAATAAATCTTCTTTTTCAAAAAATTCAATTCTTTCTTCTAACTCTGCTTCAATTGTTTTTATTCCTTGTTTAATTAAACCTTCCGAAAGAACATTAATGTTTCCTGGAATTAAGATATATTTTTTAAATCTTTTAAGAACATTACCGTTCAAAGTATCTACTTCTTGAATAAAATCAATCATTCCATCAAAAAGTTCAATTCTTATATGTGTTTCAGAATTAATTGGTGATTTAATTTCAATAACATCGCCACGAATTCTAAATTCTCCTTGTTCAAGTGTAAGATTGTTACGTTTATATCCCATAGAAACTAATTTATAAAGAAACTCTTTTCGATTTAATTTATTTCTTACAAGTAATTCAAAATGATTAGCATTGTATTCTCTTGGATCTCTAACTCCATAAATAGCAGCTACACTAGCAACAACAATAGTATCATTTCTATTTAATAATGAATTTAAAGAAGACATTCTCATAACTTCTAAATCAAAATTACTTACAGATTGTTTTTCAATAAAAATATCTTTCCCTGGAAGATATGCTTCAGGACGATAAAAATCGAAATAGGAAACAAAATATTCCACTCTATTATTAGGAAATAATTCTTTAAATTCATAATATAGTTGATTTGCTAAAGTTTTATTATGCGCAATAACTAGGGTTGGTTTGTTATATTTTTCAATAACATTAGCGATAGTAAAAGTTTTTCCAGTTCCAGTTGCTCCTAAAAGCACTTGAAATCTTTCTTTTTTTAAACCACTATTTAAGAGGTTAATTGCTTTTTCTTGATCCCCGGAAGGAACTTTATCAGTAACTAAAGAAAAACGGTGGTTTATCTTTTTAACCAACAATTAACTCCTTAACATTATCAGTTTTAGAACTAGGAATAGTTTCTTTGCTTTTTGTTTTTACAACTCTACTTCCAAAATGTTTAACAAAATTTAAAGAAATAGTAACTATTTGTTCTAAAATATTTCATTTAAAATCAGTAAAAATTTCATTAGATTCTAAAATATAAACTTGAATTGGATTTTGTTGTGCATATTGTCTATAATGAATTCCTGAACGTAATCTTGTAAGGTTATCAATTTGTTCTTGTCAATTAGTATCGATGATTGAAATCATATTACGTTTAATGATTCCAGTAATTTCATCTTTATCTTGATTTTCAATTGCTTTATCAAAAATAGAAATTATTGTTTCAGAAATCCAATTAACGATTTCTGCTTTTTCACTAAAATTATCAAGTTTATCAAAATTAATTTCCTCACCATTTAAAACACCATCTTTTAGATATTCTTTTAGTTTAATAACACTATAAGTATCATCTTCAAGAACATTTTCTGTTTCTAGTAAATTTTTTGCAAAAGCTTTAATAAATGATCTAAACATACGATAAATATTATTACTTTTTAAAATATTATCTCTTTGACTATAAACAATTAATCTTTGACGATTAAGAACATCATCATATTCAACAACATTTTTACGTTGATCATAATTCAATCCTTCAATTTTCTTTTGAGAGATAGTGATTGATTTAGTGATAAATTTAGAAGCTATAGGGTCTTTGTCTAAACCACCCATTATTTTTTGGATTCGTTTTAATCCAGCACGAAGCATAATATCATCTTCAAGAGAAACAAAGAATTGAGAATATCCAATGTCTCCTTGTCTTCCACTTCGTCCACGTAATTGATCATCTATTCGTCTTGATTCATATCGTTCTGTTCCAATAACAAATAAACCACCAAGTTCAATAACACCTTCACCAAGTTTAATATCTGTTCCTCTTCCAGCCATATTGGTAGAAATAGTAATAGCACCTTTTTGTCCAGCATTAGCAATAATATCAGCTTCACGAGCATTATTTTTAGCATTTAAAACTTCATAAGGCAAGTCAAAATCATCAAGTTGTTTCGCTAGTGATTCAGAATCAGAAACAGATTTTGTCCCTACTAAAACAGGTTGTCCTTTTTCATGTAACTCTCTTATTTTATTGATTGTATTTTCAAATTTAGCTACTTTAGATGCAAAAATTAAATCTGGTGCATCTTTCCTAATAACAGGTAAATTTGTAGGAATAGAAACTACTCTCATATTATAAATACTTATTAACTCTTCTTCTTCTGTAGCAGCAGTTCCAGTCATTCCAGATAATTTAGAATACATTCTAAATAAGTTTTGATAAGTAATAGAAGCAATAACTTTAGTTTCAGGTTTAATTTTAACCCCTTCTTTAGCTTCTATCGCTTGATTTAAACCTTCTGAAAAAGAACGTCCTGGTAATAATCTTCCAGTAAAAATATCAATTAAAACAATTTCATCGTCTTTAACAGTATAATCAATATCAAAAGTAAATTGATAATTAGCTTGTAAAGCATTAAAAATTCTATGAACTAATTCTGAATTTTCAAAAGAATAAAGATTTTTTAAAGCAAAAAATTCTTCTGCTTTTTTAACTCCAGAATCAGTAAGAAAAACACTTTTCGCTTCTTCATCTTTAATATAATCTTCATCAATTAATGTTTTAACAAATTCATCTGCTTGATTATATGTATCTGCAGAGATTTGTGCACCTTGAGAAATAATAAGTGGTGTTCTAGCTTCATCAATTAAAATTGAATCAACTTCATCGACAATTGCAAAAGGAAACCCACGTTGAGTTTTTTGTTTAATATCATTGACCATATTATCTTTTAAATAATCAAAACCTAGTTCCGAATTAGTAATATAAGTAATATCTTTGTTATATTCTATTTGTTTCTCTGGTGGAGTTTGTTCAGCAGTAACTGATCCTGTTTTTAATCCAAGTAAAGAAAAAACTTTCCCTGTATTAAATGAATCTCGTTGAGACAGATATTCATTTACAGTTACAATGTGGACACCATTACCTAATAAAGCATTTAAATATGCTGGTAAAATAGCAGTTAATGTTTTTCCTTCTCCAGTTTTCATTTCTGCAATATCACCTAAATTTAAAACATATCCACCCATAATTTGAACTTTATAAAGGGAAATATTGTATATCTTTTCAATCCCTAAATATGCATTAACAAAGGCATCAATTAAGATTGAATCTAAAGGAGCCCCATCAGAAAGTTTTGCTTTTAATGATTTAGTAACCTCAATAAAATCATGAGTTTTTAAATCAATTTTATCTACACGTTCCAAAACTTCAATAGCGACATCTTCCGCTTTTCTTAAAATGTTTATATATTTTGAAGAATTTTTATTATTTGCTTTAAATGCTTTTTCTTCAGCTGTTCTTTTCTTTTTTCTAAAAAAACCCATATTTTATTTCTACTCCTTTTAAATAAATTTTACCAAAAAAACTTTTATTTTAGTTGAAAAAGAAAAAATAGCATGATTTTTAAAATCATGCTACAAAATCTAAAAGTAAATTAGCAATTATAAATGTTGAAATTACCACTAAAAATCAATAAACTATTCTTCCTGAATACTCTGATTTTTTAATTACTATTTTTTCTATATCAATTTGCATTATTACAAAAGTAGAAATCATAAAGGCAATTAAATACATAAATAAAAAAATTGCCAAACCACTTGAATGACTACTAAAAGCTAAGAATAACATTTACTATCCTTCATTATTAGTTTTTGTTGTTTCAAAAAGATTAAAATCTTTATCTTCTATAAGTTCGATAGTATTAGTTAAAACAATTGCTTCGTTTTTATCAAAAAACAATACCCCTTGTTTTATTTTTCCTCTAATCTTTTCACTTTTTCCATCAACTTCATATAACGCTTCAAAATTACCTTCTTTTAACTTAGCAATCAAGGGAGAATGATTTGCAAGTAAGCCCATATATCCATATTCTGTTCTCACAGTGAAACTATAAACTTGTTTACTTAAGAATGTTTTTCTAGGAGTTTGAATAGTTAATAAAAAAGTTTTATTTGACACTATCTATTACTCCCTGAATAGTTCCTTTGAAACGGAAATTATCTTCGGGAATGTCATCATATTTACCTTCAATGATTCCTTTGAACCCTTCAACTGTATCTTTGATTTTTACATATTCTCCGGGAATTCCCACAAATTGTTCAGCAACAAAGAATGGTTGTGTTAAAAAGTTTCTTATTTTTCTTGCACGTGTAACTAAGCTTTTATCTTCTTCACTTAGTTCATCCATTCCTAGAATAGCAATAATATCTTGAAGTTCTTTATATCTTTGTAAAATTGAAACTACTTTATTAGCAACATCATAGTGCTCTTGACCAACAACTTCAGGAGTTAATAATGAAGAATTTGATGCTAAAGGATCAAGAGCAGGATAAAGTCCCAATGAAGCAATTTGTCTTGAAAGAACAATTGATGCATCAAGATGAGTAAAGGTTGTAGCAGGAGCTGGATCAGTTAAATCGTCAGCAGGAACATAAACTGCTTGTACTGAGGTAATAGAACCATTTTTAGTAGAAGTAATACGTTCTTGAAGTTCTCCCATTTCCATCGCTAATGTTGGTTGATAACCAACGGCAGAAGGCATTCTTCCTAATAAAGCTGATACCTCTGAACCTGCTTGAGAAAAACGGAAAATATTATCGATGAAAAATAAAACGTCTTGATTTTTTTCATCTCTAAAATATTCAGCCATTGTTAATCCAGAAAGAGCAACTCTCATTCTTGAACCTGGAGGTTCATTCATTTGTCCAAATGTTAGTGCTGTTTTTGAAAGAACTCCAGATTCTTTCATTTCAAAGTAAAGATCATTTCCTTCACGTGAACGTTCTCCAACTCCGGAAAAGACTGAAAGTCCTCCATGTTCAGTAGCAATATTATGAATTAATTCTTGAATTAAAACTGTTTTTCCTACTCCGGCACCTCCAAATAATCCTACTTTACCACCTTTTGCAAATGGTAATAAAAGGTCAATAACCTTAATTCCTGTTTCAAACACTTGGGTTGATGTTGCTTGTTCAGAAAATGAAGGTGAATTACGATGAATTGAATGTTTTTTAGGATTTTTTAATTCTTCACCATTATCAATTGGTTCACCAAGAACATTAAACATTCTTCCAAGAACTTCTTCTCCAACTGGAACTTGAATTGGTGCTCCAGTATTAATTGCTTCTTGATTTCTTTTTAGTCCTTCAGTAGGTCCCATTGCAATACATCTTACAACGTCATCTCCAATTTGATCTGCTACTTCAACAACTAATTTTTTTCCACGATTATCAATTTCTAGCGCATAAAGCAAATTAGGAAGTTCTTCAGGCTTGAATTGAACATCAATAACTGGCCCAGAAACTTTTATAATTTTTCCTATTGTTTTCATTTTTACCTCCTCTTTTATTCACTTCCAGAAATTAATTCTGAAATTTCTTGTGTTATTTTTGATTGTCTAATTTTATTAAATTGTTTTGTTAAGTCTTTAATCATATCTTCACTATTAGTAGTGGCATTTTCCATTGCTGTTCTTCTTGAAGTTTCTTCCGCTGTAATAGAATTTTTATAAAAATAATTTAATGATGATTCTAAATAAAAATTAATTAATTCTAAAAGAATTTCTTCTATCGAAGGTTCAAAAATTATTTGTTGATTAACGACACTTTCTAAGTTATCAATATTTTTAAAATTTAATGGTAATAATTGGGAAATCTTAATTTCTGTAGTTATTTGATTAATATAAGAATTAGAAATAACTTTTATATTAAAACCATCTTGTTCATATCTTTTTAATAAACTTTTAGCAAGTAATTGATTAACTGTATCATCAAAGTCTTCACTACGTTCAAAAATAATATGATTTTCTGGAACATTCATTCTTGAATTAATTAATTGTGCACCTTTAGAACCAAAAACTAATGCACGATCTTCTTTTGAATCAAACTGTTTAGCAAACTCTTTAATCAATAAAGAGTTAAATCCACCAGCAAGACCCATATCGGAAGTAAAAACAATTCAAAAAGTTTTATCTTTTGATGTTGTATATTTATTAGTATCTCTTTCTTTTTGAAGCATATCAATCATAAAAATCAATTTAAGAAAATAAGGTTCAAACATTCTTAAATCTTTTAATTTTCTTTGTGACTTTGCTGTTGAAACTAACTTCAGCGCAGAAGTTATCTTGTTAATTGAAGTAACGGAAACTTTACGATCTTTGATTTCTTTTAATGTTGCCATTATTTTGAAACAATCGTTCCTTTATTGAACATTTCAATAAATTCCACTAATAAAGAATCTAAAATTTTAGTTTCTTCCTTAGTAATTGTTTTGTTTTCTTTCATAATTTTGATTAAATCAAGAAATTCTTGATCTCGATTAATATGTTTATTTAATTCTATTTTAAAATCTGAAATTTTATCAAGAGAAATTTTTTGAATTAAATTTGACTTAATGAAATAAAGCAAAATCGCTTGTGTTTCTTGATTTAATGGTTTATATTGTGCTTGTTTTAAAACTTCCATTGTTTTTGTTCCTTTTGCAAGGATATCTTTAGTGGTGTCATCTAAATCAGATGAAAATTCTGAGAATGCTTTTAATTCATTGTAACTAGCAAGTTCAAGTTTAAGAGAAGAAGCCATTTTTTTCATTAATTTTGTTTGAGCAGCTCCTCCAACTCTTGAAACTGATAGCCCAGCATCTACTGCAGGTCTTTGACCAGAATTAAATGCATCACTCATTAAAAATATTTGACCATCTGTAATAGAAATAACATTTGTTGGAATATATGCAGAGATATCTCCAGCTTGAGTTTCGATAATAGGAAGCGCAGTAATTGACCCACCACCCAATTCATCTTTAACTTTAGCAGCTCTTTCTAAAAGTCTGGAATGTAAATAAAAAACATCTCCAGGGTATGCTTCACGACCCGGTGGTCTTCTTAATAGTAGTGAAATTGTACGATAAGCAACAGCATGTTTAGATAAATCATCAAATACAATTAAAACATCTTCACCATTATCCATTCATTCCTCAGCAATAGAGATTCCTGAATAAGGGGCAAAATATTTTAAAGCATCTGAATCAGAAGAATTAGCAGCAATGATTGTTGTATATTCCATCGCTCCTGCATCTTTTAATTTTTGAGCAGTAACTGCAAGAGTTGAATTTTTTTGACCAATAGAAACATAAATACATTTAACATTTTTTCCTTGTTGATTAATAATTGTATCAAGTGCAATTGCAGTTTTTCCCGTTTTACGATCACCAATAATTAACTCACGTTGACCTTTTCCAATCGGAATTAAAGAATCAATCGAAAGAATTCCAGTTTGTAATGGTTCTTCAACTGCTTGTCTATCCATAATACTTTTAGCAGGTTTTTCAATTGTTGTATATTTAACGTTATTGAATGATTTCCCTCCATCAATTGGTTCCCCTAAAGGATTGATGATTCTTCCAACAACCTCTTCACTAAATGGAATAGAAAGTAAATTTCCAGTTTGTTTAACTGTATCCCCTTCTTTAACATGAAGATATTCTCCTAAAAGAATTACTCCAACAAAATCTTCTTCTAGAGTTAATGCAACTCCTAAAAGATTATTTGGAAAAAGTAATGTTTCTCCCATACCAACATTAGAAAGGCCACTAACAGAGGCAATACCGTCTGCAATTGAAATGACTTTTCCTTCTTCTGATGAGGAAACTGTATGATTGAAAGTCTTAATCTTATTTCTTAAAAGATCGCTTATATTTTCAATATTATTTTTACTCATTTTATTACTTACTTTTGAATAAGCCTTTCTTTAATTTGATTCAATTCTTCTTTAATAGAATAATCGAATACTCTATCTTGAACTTGAACCCTAATTCCTGAAATTAATGTTTTATCAATCTCAGCAGTTAATAGTATTGTTTTATTAAACATCTTAGAGAACTTTGTTTCTAAAATACTTATTTTTTCTGATGAAAGTTCATAAGCAGTAAAAATTTTTCCTCTAATAATATTTTGTTCTAATTCTTTTTCAATTTTGTATGCTTTTAAAATTGAAATTAAATTTTTTTGGTTTTTATCTTTAATTAAAACTTTAATAAAGTTTAAAAAGTATTCTCCAAAAAAATCATTCAATAATTCAAGAACTTCAAGTTTTTCATTAAAAGTATAAACATTATTTCTAATGAAATAATTAAATTCTTTATTAATTGTTAATAATTCCAAAAAATCATCAACATTTTTTGAAAATTCTTCTTCAATATTTTCTTCTTTTGAAAGAACTATAAGCGCTTTTGTATAACTAGAGATTAAATTCATAGTTTTCTAACTCTTCTATAAAAGTTGCAATCATTTTTTGTTCATCTTCTTTTGATAAATCTTTTTCGATTACTTTTTTAGAAATTTCAAGAGCAGCATCAATTATTTGTTGATTAATTTTAGCTTTTAAAGATTCTGTTTCAGAAGTTTTTTCTTTAACTAATTTTTCTTTTAATTGATCTATTTCTTCTTGCGCTTGTTCAATAATTTCTTCTTTAATTCTTTGTGCTTCGGCTTTAGCTGTATCAGTAACATATTTAGAATCATCTACGGATTCTTTAATTTTTAACTCAGCATCTTCCATAAATTTATTTGCTTGTTTATTTTTATCAATCGCTTCATCAATATTACTTTTGATAAATTTTTTTCTTTCTTCAATAGATTTTTTTGCTGGAAAATAAATCAAGAAAGTTGCTAAAACGATAATAATTGATAAAGTTAATAAAGTTGCAATAACATGAATGATGTTTGGAGAGATTGCTCCTAAAAAAATAAATGGCATGTTTTATTTCTTTTTAACTTGCGTAAAGAATTAATATTGCGATAACTAATGCATATAGAGCACTTGATTCAGCAATAGCAGCTCCAACAATCATGATGTTTCTGATTTTAGCTTCTGCTTCTGGATTTCTTCCAACAGCTTCAGAAGCCTTAGCAGCAGCATATCCTTGACCGACACCGGCACCTAACATTCCTATTGAAGATATTCCTGCTCCAATATATTTAAGACCATCTGTTGGAGTATCTGCTCCGAATAAAAATGAATGCATTAAGACAAAACTTATTGCAAAATGAATGGATGTAAATTCCATAATTTTCTCCTTTGTTGTATTTTAATTAATTATATTTTAATAAATTTATTTATTAATTTGTTTTTTATCTATATTTGTTTTGATTAAATTTTTATTTTTTTGTTTTTGTTTTAAAGTTTTTTGTTTATCTTTAGCTTTAATTGCTTTTCGTTCTTCCTTAGTTTCCTTATTAGTTTCTGGAAGTTCTAATGATCAATAAGTTACTGTTAACATCATGAATACAAATGCTTGAATTAGTGATAGAAAAATATCCGCACCTTTAAGTATTCAAGTAACAGGAAGTGTAAGAAATGGTAAATATAATTTAACAAAAACTTCCATTCCAAAACTTTGTAAAATTATTGGAAATATTATTACAATAATGGAAAATCCAAATGTTGCTCCAAATAACCTAACTGAAATAGATAATAAAGGGGCAAATTGTTGAATTAATTCCATTGGATTTTTATATTTGTGTTTGATAAATCCTCATAGTCCTTTTGAAACTATTCCTACAACATAAATTCCTATAAATGTCACCATCCCTAATGTAAAAGTAAATACTGGGTATAGCGCAGGACTTTCGAATCCAAAAAAAGTTAAAAATACTGTAAATAGTAAAAATAGAAATAATGAAAAAAAGTAAGGGTAAACTTTTCTTAATCTTCCTCCGGTAACACTATCCATAAGATTGTCAAATCCAGTAACAAAATTTTCAACTAGAAGTTGAATAGTTCCAGGTTCCTTATCTGGGGAAGCATTTTTGAAAGATAATTTAATTATTATTGCAAAACCGGTAAATAAAATTAAAATTCATAAAAGCATAGAATTTAAACCGACATCGAATAACAATTCACTAATTGTTGATGAAAAAAACATATCTCTCCTTTCATTATATTAATATATTTTAGTTAATGGACTAAATATCACGCCTAAAGTAAAAGTTTGATATGAAAGTATAACTAGAATAACATTAATTGGTTCCAATAATAATTTTAACCTTTTTTCTTCCGTTATATTAGGTAGATTTACAAGAAAAACTATTAAAAATATTACAAGTAATAAAATTACTCAACGAATTACAATAAATATAAACCAAGATAACATTACTCGTGTATTTGGCGAGTAAGCTTTTTTAGTTAGTTTTTCAAAAAAATAATATACTAAAAGACTAACTCAACTTGAGAATAATCCAATATATATACCATATAAATGAGCAGAAGAATCTATTAATAAAATCATTCCAATTAATATAAAGGATAAACTAAAAATCAATTTTCAAAAAATTAAATTTTTATTGATGAAACTATTGTTGTTTTTATCGCCGGTTTTATTTTGTTCCAAAAATTCTATCTCCTGCATCTCCAAGCCCTGGAACAATGTATCCATTATCATTAAGTTTTTCATCAATTGCAGCAATATAAATAGTCACATCAGGGTAAGCTTTTTGGATGTTTTCAATTGCTATCTTAGCACCTAAAATAGCAATAACAACGATGTTTTCAATATTGGCTTCTTTTAAAATTCTTATCGCTTTAATTAAGCTACCACCAGTAGCAAGAATTGGATCAACAATAACATTAAGAGAATTTTTAACTACTTCTGGTGTTTTAAATAAATACTTAATTGGTTTCAAAGTTTTTTCATCACGATACAATCCTATATGTCCTATTTTAGCAGTAGGAACTAAAGAAGTAACTCCATCTACCATTCCTTGTCCTGCACGAAGGATTGGATAGATATTAATTTTATTAGTAATTTTATGACCAATTGCAGTTGCAATTGGTGTTTCAATTTCAATTTCATCAAGTTTAATATCTTTAAAAACATCATATGAAAGCAATCTAGTAATTTCTGTTACTGCATTTCTAAAAGTTAATGTATCAGAATTTTTATCTCTAAGAATTGTTAATTTTTGCTTAACTAATGAATGTTCTACTATTATTAATTTATCTTTATTGATTGTCATTATTTACACCTCTTAAAATTTTAATCACTTTTGTTTGTTGACTGATTGCAAACTCTTCAGTTTTATCTGTTAAAACATCAAAGATTATTTTAGCAATTTCAATAAATTCTTTTTCTTTAAATCCTTTAGTTGTCATTGCTGGAGTTCCAATTCTAATTCCACTTGTTACCATTGGTCTTTCTGTATCAAAAGGAATTGAATTTTTATTAGTAATAATGTTTGCTTTAAATAATAATGCATCAGCAATATTACCTGTTAAACCAAATGATTTTTTAACATCAATTAAAAACAAATGATTATCTGTTCCACCAGAAATAATTGAAACATTTTTTTCTAAAAAATATTCAGACATTGCTTTAGCATTTTTGATTATTTGTTTTTGATATTTTGAAAAAGAAATGGTTGATGCTTCTTCAAAAGCAATTGCTTTAGCAGCAATAATATGAACTAATGGTCCACCTTGGTTTCCAGGGAAAACTGATTTATCTATTTTTTTAGCAATTTCTTCATCATTAGTTAAAATCATTCCTCCCCTTGGTCCACGAAGAGTTTTATGAGTTGTAGTTGTAACTATATCACAATATTCTAATGGACTTTGATGTAACCCAGCAACAATTAATCCAGCAATATGAGCAATATCAGCAAGTAAATATGACCCTACTTTTTTAGCTATTTTTTGAAATTTTTCAAAATCAATCATTCTTGAATAAGCGCTTGCTCCACATACAATCAATTGTGGTTTTTCTTTTATTGCAATTGCTTCAATTGCTTCATAATCTAATTCATTTGTTTTTTCATCAACATAATAATGAGTTGCTTCAAAAATAATTCCTGTAGATGAAACAATGTGACCATGAGTTAAATGTCCCCCACTAGAAAGTGACATTCCTAAGATTTTATCACCAGGTTTTAAAACTGATAAATACGCTGCCATATTTGCTTGAGAACCTGAATGAGGTTGAACGTTAGCATAATTTGCTTTAAAAATTTTTTTAGCATTGTCAATTGCTCGTTGTTCAATTTGATCTACAATATCACAACCATTATAATATCTTTTCCCCGGATATCCTTCGGCATACTTATTAGTAAGTTTTGAACCAGCAGCATTCAATACTCTTTGAGAGACAAAATTTTCTGAAGCAATTAATTCAACATAATCATCTTGTCTTTTATTTTCCTCCATAATCATTTCTTCAATTGTTTTCATTCATACCTCTTACTTTCTTTTCATTTATCTTTATTTTATCATTCATTATTAAAGTAAGTGAGATTGTTTTAAAATAAAAAGTTTAAAAACAAGAAACTATTAATAACTTATATTTGAAGATTAAAAAATCTTCAAATATAATTTTTAATTTTTATTATTGTTTTTTTTAGTTTAACGATACAAATAATTTTATTTATTAATAAAAACATTTCCCGATGAAAATATAAATATTATTGTTTTGAATCTCTTTTTACAATATAAATTTACAATTTGCATAATAAAAAATTATTACTTTATAAAGAAAAGACACACTAATTTAATTGTGTGTCTTTTCTTTATTCTCTAATAATAGTGATTTTATTATCTAATAAAGAAATTATCGTTGATGCTTTTCCTGATAAGGTTTCAATTTCTTTAACAATTAAGATTTCTTTTCCAAAAATTTTTTTAATTTCTTTAGCAGTTGATAATGTTGGTTCACCACTAATATTTACAGAAGTGGCAAAAAGAAAATCAAATTCTTTTAATATTTCCTTTAAAAAATAAGTGTTTTTATTAAAAAAATCTGGAACTCTTATTCCAATACTTTCTTCTCATGGAAAAATAGTTTTAGTATAATCATTATTTTTCAATGGTAAAATAAAGGTTTTTGGCCCAGGTAGGTTCTCTTCTACAATATTTTTTTCAAATTTTTCTCAAGCAATAATATCATCATATTTTTCTAATGATGTAGACATGATACTTAATTTTTTAGAAGTTGGTGAATGTTTTAAAGCATTAATTTTTTTAGCATTTTCTTTTGAAGGAAAAGCAAACATTCCATAAACAGTATCAGTTGGAATTGCCACTATTTGATTATTTTTAAGGGCATTAATTATTTTTTCAATTTTCATTATTTTTTCCTTAATAATACATATCTTCAAAGATTATTCAAATCTTTACCAAATGAAATTTCTCACTTAGTAACATCAATCATTTTTGTAATTACTTCTTTTTGATCAAAACCAAATTCAAATAAAAGTATTCCCTTTGGTTTTAGATTTTTTTCTGAAATTTCCAAAATTTTAATAATATGATTTAGCCCATCATTTTTAGAATATAATGCTTCAAAAGGTTGATTCTCTTTTACTCATTTAGTAACATTTTTATCTTCAAAATTAATATATGGTGGATTAGAAATAATAACATCATATCTTTTTGTAAGTGCAAGAGAAAATAAATCTTTTAAAAGAAAATTAATTCTTTCACTTACTTTATTATATTCAGCATTTTTTTGAGCTAACTGTTTAGCTTTTAAATTAATATCAATTGCATCAAAAGTTCATTGAGTATTTTTTGCAAGAGCAATAGAAATAGCACCTGTTCCAAAACCAATTTCTAAAACTTCTATCTCACTTTTAGTTTTAGAATTTTTTTTCTCTTCTAAAAGTTTATCAATTAATATTTCTGTATCAGTTTGTGGAACAAAAACTCCCTGTTCAAGAAATATTTTTTGATCATAAAAATATTTATAATCAACTAGAAAAGTATAATCTTCTTGATCTTTTAAAGCTTGTTGTAAGATAACAAATCTTTTATATTCTTCAAGAGTTAAAAAACCTTCTTGATGTTTTAAAATCCAATTAATATCTTTATCCAAAAGTAAAGAAAGTGTTTTAAAAGGAGCATAGTAGGTTTTATCTTCTAATAAAAAAGAAAGTTTATATTGCGTTTTCTTTTTCACTTGCAAGTAGAACCTCAATAATTTCTTCTAAATTACCTTGCATAATACGATCTAATTTTTTAAGAGTTAGTGATACTCGATGATCTGTAATTCTATTTTGATTATAATTATAGGTTCTTATTTTTTCAGAACGGTCACCACTACCAACTAAAGTTTTTTTTGTATTGTTTTCTTCTTCTTGTTTCTTACGATTAATTGCATCTTGAATTTTTGATTCTAACATTTGCATTGCTTTTGCTTTATTATCATGTTGAGATCTTCCTTGTTGTGATGCCACAACGATACCTGTTGGAAGGTGAAGAATACGCACAGCAGAATCTGTTTTATTTATATGTTGTCCACCAGAACCAGAAGCACGATAAGTATCAATTCTTAATTCATTTTGAGGAATTGAAATTTCTTTATTAGTTTCTTCAAAAATTGGAGTAACAAGGACAGTTGCAGTTGAAGTATGTACTCTTCCTTGTGTTTCAGTTTGTGGAACTCTTTGAACACGATGTACTCCTGATTCAAATTTAAAATGTTTATATGCATTAACACCATTCACTTGAAAAATAATAAAAGAATACCCTCCGCGTTCTGTTTCTTCAAAATCAATGATTTCTATTTCTCATTCATTCTTTGAAGCATATTTAGAATACATTCTAAATAAATCTCCAGCAAAAATATTAGCTTCATCTCCACCAGCAGCTCCTTTAATTTCTACCATACAATCTTTATCATCATTGGGATCTAATTCAATTAAAACTTCTAAAATTTTTATTTCTAGTTTGCTAAGCTTTTTTTTAGAAATGGCTAATTCTTCTTTTGCCATTTTTATTATTTCTTCATCCTCTTCATTTTTAATCATTTCCAAGGAATCATTTTTTAATTCTTCAAATTTTAAAAATTCCATATATAAATTATATTTTTCTGTAATTTTTGCTTGTTTTTTTGTAATTTTTTTATAATTTTCAATATTTGAAAGGATATCTGGATTTTGTAATTTTAATTCATTTTCTTCGAATTCTTTTTTAATTTCCTTAAGTTTATTTATAATATTTTCTTGCATCATTTCTCTTTTTCTGTGTTCTTTTATATTTTATTTAACTATATTAATTTTAATATATCACTTAAATATAAAAAACTTATTTCTAATAGATAAATATATATTTATGAAAAATACACAAAACCAATTGTGTATTTTAACTTATTTTTTAAATATTTTGTGTTTCTTGAGGTTGTCAACTTGTACTTGCATTTACAAAAAGATTGAATTCTTTATCTTTTTCTTTATTAATTTTAATAAAATGTTTTAATTCATCAAGTTTTTCTTTTGTGATTTGTTCAATTTCTTTTTTTTTAAAGTTATAATGTTTAAACACTTTAACTAAAATATCTTTTTCTATTCAATAAGAAAAAATAGCAAGAACAATATCAATAAATTCTTCTTTTGCTTCTTCAAGATTATTTGTTGTTGACTCCATTAAAAGATTTATTTTGCTTGCTTTAATTTCATAAAAATCATCTTTTTCGTCAAATTCAACAGTTAATAAAATTGGAAATTCTAAATTTAATAATTTTAAAACTAAATCTTCTTTGTGTTTCATAGTTTATATCCTCCAGAAATATATCTTTTTTTTATTTAAAATAAAAAAAATATATATCTTAAACAATTATAACTTTTAGGGAAATTTTATTGTTTTATTTTTTCGATCAATTCTTTTTTTGAAATATTCATTATTTTAGCAATATCTTTTAAGGTGTTTTCGGCAACTCCTTGACCTTTAGTTCTATGTGTGTTGATAATTATTTTTTCAATATCTTTGTATATTCACACTTCGTGTTTTTTTACTCTTACAAAATTTCAATTATTTTTTTTTAAGAATTGTTTTAATTTCCTTACTTCAACATTGCTTCCCATTTTTTTCTTCCATCTCTAACATTAACTATATAAATTATAGTAAAGTTAGAGCAAAAAGTTATGTTTTATTGAAATGTTTTTCACATACTGGTAAGTATTTAGTTTTTAAATCACTACCTTCAATTTCGATGATTTCTTTCTTATCGTAAACTCTTTTATTATCATGCATTTTAATGGTTTTAAATGCAAGTTTACCACAGTAATGACAAATTGCTGATAAGATTATTTCTCAATCAAAATACGGTTTTAAAAGGTCAAAATTGTCAAAATTATTTCCTAAATAATCTTTATTTAAAAGTGCTACATATAAGGTAATTTTTCTTTCATCAAGAAAAGAAAAAAAAGAATCTAAATTGTCAGGTTTAATTTTAAGGAATTGAGTTTCATCAATAAAAATCCCTTCTATTTTATCATAATGATTTTTAATGAAATCAATGATGTCTTCTAATGTTTCAACATCAATTGCTTTGCTTTGAACCCCAGTACGAGAAATTACTTGATTACTTCTAGTATCAAGTTTTGGTTTAAAAATAATTGCCTTTTTTCCTGATGCTTGAAAATTAAAAAAAAGCGAAAGTAATTTATCGCTTTTTCCTGCAAACATCGGTCCATAAATCAATGTTTTATTTTTCATTCGCTTATTTCTCGTTTGCTTTATTTAATCTTGTATTAAATCGATCAACACGTCCTGCTTTTGAAGCAGAAGTTGCTTTTCCAGTATAAAATGGATGACAATTATTACATGCATCAACTTTAATTTCATCTTTAGTGCTATTTGTTTCAAAAGATGATCCACAAGTATCACAAGTAACAGTTAGTTTTTTCATTTCTGGATGTAAATCTTTTTTCATATCTCTCCTTCTTTTTTTCTTTTTATTGATTAAGCTTTATTAGCTGATTCGAAAATATCAATTTTAGCTTTTACAACTGCTTTCATATTAGCAATTGGACCTTTAAGAACTTTTCTTGGATCGTATCCTTTTTCTTCTTTGTCTTTATTATTATCGATGTATTCTCTTACACCTTTAGTAAAGGCTTCTTGAATTTCTGTATTAACATTGATTTTAGCTTCTCCAGCATGAATTGCTTTTTTAAGCATATCACTAGGAATACCACTACCACCATGTAAAACTAATGGTAAATCAGTAGCTCTAGAATATTCTTCCATTTCTTTAAAACCTAATTTTGGTTCACCACTATAGTGACCATGAACTGATCCTAATGAAGCTGCTAATGAATCTGGTTGAGCTTCTTTAGCGATTCTTGTACATTCATCTAATGAAGCATATCTAACTCCACCAACAACACCGTCTTCTTCTCCACCAACAGTTCCAACTTCTGCTTCAACTGAAACATTTTTAGTTTTTGCATACTCAACAACTTGTTTAGTGATTTTAATGTTTTCATCAATAGATAATTCACTACCATCAAACATTATTGAAGTAAATCCAGCATCCATTGCTGCTTTAGTTGATTCAAATGAAGAACCATGATCTAAATGAATTGCTACAGGAACAGTAATTTTTAAAGCTTTATCTAAACCTGTTACCATTCCTACAACTGCATCATAACCACCCATATATTTAGCAGCTCCTTCAGAAACTCCTAAAATAACTGGTGATTTGTTTTCTTCTGCTACTTCTAAAATAGCTTTTGTTCATTCTAAATTATTAATATTGAATTGTCCAATTGCATATTTACCATTTTTGGCATCTTTAAGCATTTTTTTTGCATTTGCAAGCATTATTTTTTCCTCATATTCCTTGTATTTTATCATATATAATGATATCAAATTTTATTAAAAATTATATTTTGTTACTTAATTTTAATTAAGTAACTTTTTCTGTTTCAGTTTCAACAATTGTTTCACTAACTTCGTCTTCAATTATATGAAGTTCTTCTTTAAATTCTTTTTCTTCTTCAATTTTATCTAAATCAACTTCATTTTCACTTAAATCTTCTAAATTTTCATATAATGAATTATTAATTTTTTCAATTTGTTCTAAAGAATAACTTTCCTTAGCGTTTCAAACGTTTCCACCAATCATGATTAAATTAAAATCTTGAATCATTGAAAGATAAACATTTGATTTTAATTCTCAAATTTCAGCATTTTCGCTATCATTAATACCACTTAAAATTTCACTTTCAAGATCATCTCAAATTTTTTTAAAAGATGTTTTTCCATTTTCTTTTAAATAGTCAACAATAATATCTGTTTTTAACATGTTTTTTCCTTAATATTTACACTTACTACATTTTAGTAAATGTTTCAATCCCTAATAAATCTAATACCTGATTAGCAACATTTTGATAAATTTTCACTAAAATAATATTTTCATTAGTTTGTTCTTTGTCTTCCCCAATAATTTTAAAATCATTATAGTAAGAATGGAAAGAGTTAGCAAGAACTTTTAAATAATTTACCAACATTGAAGGTTCTCTTTGTAAAAGAGCATTAGAAATTATTTCCTCAAACTGAAGAAGATTTTTAACTAAATCTAATTCTTTTTCTGTTTGTAAGAAATTTTTAAATTCCTTAGGTATTTTAATTGTATCATTAATTGTTTTGAAATACTTCTCTAATAATTGATTTGTACGAGCATTTGCATATTGCATATAAAAGAATGGATTATTAGAATTTTCTTCTTTGACTTTATTAATATCAATTTCTAAGTTTTGTTCTTTAGATTTAGAAACAATAAAGTAACGTAATAGGTTTGGTTCAATATCTTTAAGCATTTCATTAATTGTAAGTGAAGTTCCTGCACGTTTAGACATTTTAACAACTTCTCCTTTATTAAGAATTTGAACCATACTTATATAATCTACTTCTAAAACATCATCATAACCAAGGAAAGAAAGTGAAGCTTTAACTCTAGTTTCATAACCATGATGATCTTTTCCTCAAAGATTAATTAGTTTATTATAACCTTTACTTAGTTTAAAAATATGGTTAGCAATATCACCAACTAAATAAGTAAAACCACCATCTTCTTTTACAAGAACACGATCTTTATCATCTCCATATTCAGTTGTTTTTAATCAAGTAGCACCATCTTTTTGATAAGTTTTGTTAGATTCCTCTAATGCTTTTAAAGCATTAGAAACTTTATCACTAGTATATAAAGTTGTTTCACTAACTCATTCATCCATTGGAGCAATTTTAATACTTGCTAGGGTTTTTTTAATTTCTTCTAAAAAGTGAGTTAAAGTTTTTTCTTTTAATTGAAGAAAATTTTCATCATTAATAAGTTCAAATTCCTTACCAAATTCTTTAGCAAGTAACTCTCCATAAGTGATAATTTCTTTTCCTTTGTATTGTGGTTCTTCAAAGGTAGTAACATCATTTCCTAATGCTTTTTGATAATAAAAATTAACTGCATTAGTTAAATTAGTAATTTGATTTCCATAATCATTAATGTAATATTCAGTGTAAACTTCATTACCAACATATTTTAAAAGTTTAACTGTGATATCTCCAACAATAGCATTTCTAGCATGACCAATATGAAGAAAACCTGTCGGATTTGCACTTACATATTCATAATTAATTTTGTCTTTTTTAAGATGATCAAATGTTGGTTTGTAGTTTTTATCGAAGAACTTAAGAATTTCTTCCTGAAGACTTTCTTGTGAAAGAAAAAAATTAATAAATCCAGGGCGCATAACTTCAACTTTTTCAAAAAGATGATTATTTTCCTTTTCAATTATTTTTTGAATTTTTTCAGCAATAACCATCGGATTTTCTTTTAGTTGCTTTGATAATTTTAAAGGTAAGTTAATACTATATTCACCAAAAAGATGATAATTTTTACCTAAATTATTAATTACCTCTAACTCTTCCTTGATGTTAGGAAAATCAGGTTGTAAAATTTTTATTAGAGTATTATGGATTAAATATTTCATTTATATTAAGATTCCAATCTTTTTTTCTTTGTTAATAAATTCTTCTTTAGAAGAATCTATAGAACTTTTAATTAATAAGGAAACAAGAGAAAGTTTTTCAATAGTTTTTTGTTTAATGTAAATTTCTTCATCTTCTTTAAGAACAAAATATTTTGTTTCATTTAGGGAAAATGTATCAAATTCAATTCCTTCTTGTTTATTTTTAATTTTTTGATTAAATTCTTTATTTTCTTTTTCTCATCTAAGATCAAAAATTTGAGGAAGTTTACCATTTAAAATATTAGTAGTAAGTTTTTTAATAATAGGTTCTTTTCCATCTTTAGAATTTAATTCTGCAATTAAATTGATAATAATATCATCAGTTAAAAATAATAATTCTTTAACTGTTAATTCTTTATTTTTTAAAATTTTTTCAACTCTACTAAGATCTGTTTTAAATTGATATTCACTTTCATTATAAAGTTTTCTTAAATGATTAAAAAGAAATCCTAGTTGTTTATCAAAAGCTTCAGCTTTTGGATTTAAATAAACTCTACTATACATATGATATCTACCAATTAAAACGTTTTCAATTGAATGAAGAGCATATTCATTAAAAACAATTTTATCATCTTCAACAAAAGCGTTATCAATAATTCAATCAATGTCTAAATTACCATAGTTTGCAATTGTATAAAAACTATCACGCATTAAATAATCTAAACGATCTACATCTAAACCTGAAGAAATTAATTGATTAATTCATTTTTTAGGATGTTTCTTTGCAATGATACTAGCAATTTCTTGAATTTCTTCATCATCTAGTTTATGCTTCCTTAAAACTTTATTAATTTCTGTAGATTTAGAAGTAATGATTTCAATAGTATAAGTTTCATGATTTTTTTTACTATTTAATTCTTCAAAAGTATGAGAAAATGGTCCGTGACCTAAATCATGTAACAATGCAGCAATTAAAATTAATCTTTCTTCTTTTTCACTAATTTCTTCTTGTTTTTTTAAAACACGAAGAAATTTTCTTGCTACTTCAAATGTTCCAATTGAATGAGCATACCTTGTATGAGTAGCTCCAGGAAATAAAACATAATTAAATCCTAGTTGTTTAATTCTATTTAAACGTTGAAACTCTTTAGCTTGAATTAAATCTTGAATTAATTCATCATGAATTAAAATATGACCATGAATACTGTCATATATTTTTCTAACTTTGTTCATTGGTTCTTTTAATAACCTCTTCTTTTCCTAATAATAGAAGTAGTTCTGAAAGAGCAGGTCCATGTTCTTCACCGAAAAGCATTAGTCTTATTGGTTGATAAAGATGTTTTCCTTTGATTTCTAAAGCTTTTCCCAATGTTTTAATGAAAGCTTTAATTGGTTCTATAGTTCATTCTACACTATTAATATTTTCTAAAATAAATTGAGAAATTTCTTTTACCTTAGCTTCATTTTCAAAATAATTTCTTTCTTCTTCTAACATTATTTTTGGTTTTACAAAAATACTTGCTAATTCATTTAATTCGATTCCTTCCTTTAGTTGTGGTCTATATAACTCAACAATCTCTTTTTGAGTTTCAAGAGAATATTTAGTTTTAATTTCTTTTGGTAAGAAAGTTTCTAAAAATGAAAATGCTTCCTCTTTAGAAAGTAACTGTAAATAATAATTATTAGTTCATTTTAATTTATCTAAATCAAATTTTGAAGATGATTTAGAGCAACCTTCAAAGGTAAATAAATTAATTAATTGTTCTTTTCCAAAAATTTCTTCTTCAGTTTTTGGTGATCAACCTAGTAAGGATAAAAAGTTAAAGATAGCTTTAGGTAAGTATCCACGTTCACGATAATCACTAATAAATTGGATAACAGAAGTATCTCTTTTAGAAAGCTTTTTATTGTTTTCTCCAATAATAACAGTTAAATGAACAAAAGTTGGTGCTTCTCATCCAAACAATTCATATAAATATAATTGTTTTGGAGTATTAGAAATATGTTCTTCTCCTCTTACTACATGAGTAATTTTCATTAAGTAATCATCAATAACATTAGCAAAGTTATATGTTGGAATACCATTTGTTTTAATCATTACTCAATCTTCAATTTCATCACTGTTAACAGTTACTTTACCTCTAATTCCATCATTTCAAAAAATGTCTTTATTTGCAGGCATTTTTAAACGAATTGAAAAAGGAGCGCCAGGTTTTTCAATATGATTCAATAAACATTTTTTAGAATACTTAGGAGATTTAACTCCAGCATCTTTTTGTGCTTGATGTTCTATTTCTAATTCTTCTTTAGTACAATAACATTTATAAGCATGACCTTGTTCTAAAAGTTTTTGGGCATATTCTTGATAAATTGAAGTTCTTTCACTTTGTCTTAATAAAGCAAGTTCTTCATGATTATCAGATTTTCCTGGATAATAATCTGGTTCAACTCCTAATCATTTTAAATTATCAATTTGTTCTGCTTCACCATCAACAAGATTACGTTTAAGATCAGTATCTTCAATCCTGATAATAAATTTTCCTCCTGTGTGTTTGGCATATAAATAATTAAAAAGTGCAGTTCTTGCACCACCAATGTGTAATTTCCCCGTTGGTGAAGGGGCGTATCTTAATCTAATTTCTTTTTTCATATACCATTATTATAAGTTAATAAATTTATTAATATACATTATTTTAAACTTTATTCATAATAAATTTTTTTTAAATAAATATTTATTTAAAAAAAATCATAAATACTTTAATATTTTAAAATAGTTAAATACAAAAAAATGTTATCAAAAGATAACATTTTTTTGTATTTATATAAGTTTATGTCTTATTAAGTTAAAACTAGAAACTTATATAATTAATATGACTTGTTTTAATTCTCAATTTATATATTTTT
>CAMZOE010000019.1 GCA_947330515.1 uncultured Mycoplasmataceae bacterium | reverse complement strand
TTAGATAATCGCCCGATTGAATATTTCTTTTCCATTTTAAAACAAGAATATTTAAAATCAAAAGAAATTTTAAATTATAAAGAATTAAGTTTTATGATAGATTTTGCTATTTATGACTATAATAATATAAGATTTCAAGGTTGCTTAGATAATAAAACTCCTTTTGAAGTAAGAGGAGAAAATTAGCTTTATAAAGTGGAAAAAATCTCTATCCCAGTTTATCTAGTTTATAACATTTATAATGATGAGAATCATTTACTTAATCTTTTTTTCCTTTAAAAAACGTTGGTATTAAAATATAAAATAAAAGAATTATAAAGGGAGTAAACTGAAAGTGATTAATTCATCAATTAGGTTGATAACCATAATATAATGAAGAGAAACTTATATTCATTCAATGATAAATTGATTTTAATTCATGAGTATTTGTTGGTAATTAACTTTCAATAATAACAAAACTAATTTATGGCACAAAAACTCTATTAATCATTAATTTTGTTTCTGATATAGGTAAAGTATTATTAGTTTCATTATAAACTCATGAAAAATAATTAAATTTTAAAATTAATTTAACTTAATGTTATTTTTATTATGTTATTAATACTTAATGATTTAATAAAAAAATTAAATTTAAAAGGGAGAGTAAAGTAAAAGCAATGAATTTTTTATAATTAGGATATAAATGAATATTTTCAAGATTTCCAAAATACAAATCAATAACAAAATGGAGGTTTAATTTTTTTATGAATTATCATATTAATAGTATTAATTTTTATTTTAGTTGCTTTAGCATGTTTTTCAATAATTTATATGAAAAAAACAATAATATAAATTTGTTGATAATAATAATTTTTTATCATCAAATTTTTTAAATAAAAGTCAACACGAATTAGGATTTGATGTACTAGTTTTTTTAGATGAAGATGATTATGAAGAGACTGAATATGGTGATGTAAAATATGATGAAATAGATTTTGATGAAGAATACAATAAATCAAATCAATACGGAAGTTATGATAATGGCTTAAAAATGGACCTTTTGATCATGAAGAAGAATATGAAAATACAAATTATGATGATCGAGGTTATGAAGATAACGAAGAAGAACCATTAAGTTTTGTTATGCTTTAAAAATAATAAATTAAATTATCTAAATTATTAAAAAAGAAAAGAACCTTAAAAGGTTCTTTTTTAATATAAACTAATAAATAAATTAAATATTTTCTTCAATAAAGAGAGCCATATTACCATATTTTTGCATGATTTCTTCTGGAGTTAACTCTTGTGTGATAACACCATCCTTTAGAACAATAACACGGTTTGCAAGTGCTTCAACTTCTTCTGGTTGGTGAGAGATAATAATCATTGATGCGTTATTTTTTAGTTTCAAATTATTAACATAGGTGATAATTTTTCTTACAGATTTTACATCTAATCCAGTGATAAATTCATCAAGAATCATAATTCTAGGATTATGCATAATAGCAAGCGCTAGATTAATTCTTTGTTGTTGTCCACCTGATAATTTATTGACTTTTTTATTTAAAAATTCTTCGATATCAAAAATTTTAATAATTTCATCAACTTCTTCTTTTGTTGTTTTTTCTTTGTAAAGGAATAAATGCTCTTTAAAGATATGTTTGACTTTTGTTTTTTTTCCAAATTTACTTTGTTGAAATTGAATTCCGACTTCTTTTAAATTTTCTTCAAAAGTTTTGTTTCCTAAATTTAAATAAATTTCACCTTCTTGTTTTGGGATTATTCCTAATATAGTTTCCATTAAAACAGTTTTTCCAGCACCGTTAGCGCCAACTATAGCAAGTGTTTCTCCTTGTTTTAGTCCCATAGTAATGCCATTTAAAACATTTTTATCTTTAAAGGAAATTTTTAAATTTTCTACAAATAGCACATATTTATTTTGAATTTCTGCATGTTCAGAAATATTAAATCTATTTTTATACATATTTTAATTTTACCTTATTTATTTTTAAATTAATTTCTTTCATATTATTTTCTATCTTCCTATAGAAAGATTTACTATCTTTTCGCTATATATACCATTAAGAATAACACTTACAATTGAAAAAACAATTGATAGACTAAAGAGTGTGTAATAAATAGCTTCACCATTGTATGAGGCACTGTTAAAATGTGAATTACCACTTAAGGAAACTATTTCAGTAACAATAGTAAGTGGATTTAAAAAAGCAAAATACTTAAAGACTACAATTGGCCAAATTGTATGTTCGCCTTTTGGATCAATAAATATAGGGTTTTGATCAACTGTCATAGTTCCTAAGTAAGTAAAGATTAATGTATAAATTAATAAAAATGATCCAAGAAATTGTACATTTTTACTTGAATTAATTTTATTTCCTAAAAAGAAAGATACAATCGCAAAAAAGATATTTCCAAAAATAATACTTGGAAGAAAAATTGCTCAATCAATTGAGTTTAAGATTAAATTAAATTTAAAATCAATTTTTGCTCGATAAGTTGTTTCTGATGAATTTACTATTGCTGCCATAATTGGAATTCCAACAAAGAGTAAAAACATTTCAATTAAAAAAGCATAAATACTTGTTAAAACAACATCAATAAAAATAATTTGTATTCTAGGAATTCCTGCTGTAAAATACCTTTTTATGGAATTTCCTTCTCTCATTTGAATTATACTCATAGAATTAAATATTAAAAAAATGAATAACATCGGATATATTGTTGTTGACATTACAACTGCCATTAAAAGAAAATTGTCATGAGGATTTGGATATTGAAGTTCAAATCTTGTTGATGATATTGTCATAAAAAGAATCATAAAAACAATTATAAAAATAAAGACTAATCATTTTAATTGTAAGTCAAAAATATTTTTAGAAAGTTTTATAGAATTATTAAAAAAATTATCAAATAATTGATTTTTTAATGTTTTTTTAGAAAAGGTATTAAGTTCATCATTTTTATCAAAAACGATTGTTTTTTTATTAGAATTATAAAAAAGATTCATGTTTCCTTGATTCATGTTTCCTTGATTCATGTATTCTTGATTCATGTTTCCTTGATTCATGTTTCCTTGATTCATGTATTCTTGATTCATGTTTCCTTGATTCATGTTTCCTTGATTCATGTTTTCTTGATTCATGTTTTCTTGATTCATGTTTTCTTGATTCATGTTTTCTTGATTCATGTTTTCTTGATTCATGTTTTCTTGATTTAAGTTTTCTTGATTTAAGTTTTCTTGATTTAAGTTTTCTTGATTTAAGTTTTCTTGATTTAAGTTTTCTTGATTTAAGTTTTCAGTGATTGTGTTTCCTTGAAATTTTTCATCACTAATTTCCAAGGAATAAATTTTTTTTGTTTTTTGATGAATTAGTTGATCATCAATTTTGTCATTTTTATTTTCTTTCAAAATAAACTCCTAATTTTTTTGTTTTTTTGTTTTATAAATAGTCAAATAATGTTAAATTATTTTTTTATATATATATTTTTTATAATATATAAGATAATTTTACCTTAAAATAATAAATAAAATAAAATTATTAGAAATTAACTGGAATAGAGTTTTTCCACTTTATAAAGCTAAATTTCTTCCCTTAAAGGGGTTTTATTATTTAAACATCTTCGAAGGGTTTTATTATTTAAACACCTTCGAAATCTTATATTATTATAATCATAAATAGCAAAATCTATCATAGAACTTAATTCTTTATAATTTAAAATTTCTTTTGACTTTAAATATTCTTGTTTTAAAATGGAAAAGAAATATTCAATCGGATGATTATCTAATGCAATCCCAATTCTTCCCATTGAATGTTTAAAATTATATTTTTCTTTTAAATTATTAAACATATTTGATGTATATTCTTTTCCATGATCAGAATGAATAATATCTTGTGCAGGATTTTTAATTTTTTGTAAAGTATTTTTAATGTTTGAAATTGCAATAATATTGCCTTTATTCATTAAATATTTATAATCAATAACCTCGTTATTGAAACCATCAAGAGTAACACTTAAATATAGTCATCCTTCTTTTACTTTTATTTGAGTTATATCAGTATATATTTTTTCTCGAGGAAAAGAAGAAGTTCAATTACCATTGATTAAATCAATATTTTCAGCTTTTAAATTTTTATCTTCTCTTTGTCTTTTTCTTAATCTTGTTTTAGATTTTAAATTTAGTTTTTACATATATTTTAGCATTCTTTTTTCTGAGATTATAATGTTTCTTTTATTTAAAAGAATAGTAATCCTTCTATATCCATATGCTTTTCTTCTTTCATGGAAAGCATTATGGATTATTTTAAGTAGATTTTTATCATAATGATAAGTTTCTTTTTGACCTTTTCTCAATCAATAATTATAGCTTTGTCTACTTACTCCTAAAATTTTGCAT
>CAMZOE010000018.1 GCA_947330515.1 uncultured Mycoplasmataceae bacterium | reverse complement strand
TTTATAATGATTTAGAATTATCAGTAACTGGAAGTAAGAAAGCTGCTGAAAGTATTTTAAATGGTGTTAAAACCGATTCTTCAGATGCAGTAAAAATTGATACACTTGATTTAGAAGATAAAAGTGCAAGAAAAAATAGTTTTGTATTTAGTTTTCTTTCACCAGGGACAACTAAAGAAGATACTGAACTTATTGTAAAAGCTAATGAAGATAGTGGAAGCAATAAAGTTATTGAATTAACTTCCGAAGTAATCGGTCGTTTGGCCGCACCTAATGGAAGAAAAATCGTTGCTAAAATTACTGATTTAGATGCTGGAGCTACATATAGTGATTTTATAATTTCTGTTGATGGTGGTGAAAACTTTGTAGATGTAAATGATTTTACTTATACAGTAGATATGCCTCAAGGGAACGGATTAACTGTAGGAGAAATTATTGGGATCGTTATTGGAGCGTTACTTCTTTTAGGAGTATTAATCGTAGTAATTCTTTCTCTTAAAAAATCACCAAAAGAAGAAGAACTAGCATTTGCTGGTGGTGGAATCATTGATTCAGAAGAACTTGAAGAAGAAGAAAATCTTGAAGGTGAAGAAGAATCAATAGATGAAGAAGAAACAGAAGAAAACAAAGAATCTTCAGATGAAAAATAATTCACATATAAAAAAATACATATAAAAAAAATTCAAAAAATCTCTTTATAAAATAGAGATTTTTTCTTTTATATTTTTCATTTAAAATGAATTATATTAAACACCATGATTTATACGGAAAATGTTTTTCTGAATTTTTATTTAATTTTTTTGAAAAAGTATTTGCTTCTAAAACACTTTTAATTATTAAATCTATATCATTAATTTTTCCATAATGAAAACCTATAATTTCATTATCAAAACCATCTAAAATAACACTTAAATAAGTTCAATCACTTTTGGTTTTAATATATGTTACATCAGTAAACAACTCTTCATCTAATTTTGTAGATGATTCTCAATTTAAATATCTTATAAGAAGATTACGTTTAATAATTTAATTTATTTTATTTGTTTCATATTTTTTCCTTTCAATTAAAAACACTACTCTTTTTTGTTATGAGTAGTGTCTACTTTTACTATGTCAGTTTAATATAAAAAAGGTTGTAATTTTAAAAACAACATTAAAATATATACAAAATCAAAAAATAAAGATAATGATTTAAAAGATAATTTAATTGTTACTTTTTACAACAAAAATATATATACCGATATAACTAAATGAAAGTAAAATAAGGATGATTTTATTTGAATATTACTTTTGATGATTTTAATAATGAAGTCATTGATTAGTAAAAAAATAATTATTACAATTTCAAATATTTCAATAAAATAATTTTAAACATATAAAAAATTGTTCCATTTAAAATTAAAAAAATAGCTAATTTAAGGAATTAAACTCTGTAAATTTTTCTTATTATTATAATAATGTAAGATTTAAAAGTTATTTAATAATAAAACTCCTCTTTAAATAAGAGGAGTTTTATTTTTATGAAAGTGTAAAAAACTCTTTATTTAAGTTTATACACCTGTAATAATAATTATTTTTTTCTTTTTTAGATTTTTTACCTTTTAAAAAAAGGTGTTTTTTGTTTCGTTATTTAATTTTGTTTTGTGTTTCCTTGTTTTTTCCAAAATAAATTTTATAAACAAATAAACAAATTACTATTTTAAATTATAATCTTAATAAAATACATTAAAATTATATCTTTTTTATAAAAGATATAAAAATAATTAATGTAAAATAAAAAATAAAAGGAAAAAAAGATATTTATTATTACACTATGATAAATATCATATTTTAGAAATATGAACCAAAACAAAAATGATAATAATAAAGTTGAAAACTTTAATGATAAATTTCAAGAAAATAACTTTAATCAATTTACAAAAGAAAATGAAATTAAAATAACCACTATAGAAGGAGCGATTAAATTTTTAAATGAACTTGATTTATTTATTTTAAAAAATAAAGATAAAGAAAAAAGTTTCTTTTTTCGTGGTCATGCAAAAAAAGAATGAAAACTAGAATCAAAGTTAAGAAGAATGACAAAATATTTAAATGAAGAAGATAAGACTGATGGATTAGTTCAGCTACAAAAAAGTTTTATTGACTTTTATAAAAAAGAAGCAAAAGGAGACTATGATGATTTGCATATTTTAACAGAAATGCATTATCATGGGACGCCTACAATGCTTATTGATTTCACTAGTGATATTTTACAAGCTCTTAGGTTTGCAATTGCAGATGATTTTGATGTTAATTTTGAAGAAAAAATAGAAGATAAATTTTTTTCATTGTTCATTATAGAATTTAAAATATCAAAAATGTCAAAAAAAACTCTTAATTTTTATGAAAATGATTTTTTTGTTTTTAAAGAACCAAATTCAACAACAAGATCAATTTCACAAACAACTTATTTTGTTTTAGATAATAATACTATTGAAAATAATTATAAAAAAATTTCATTTTCTTATGAAATCAAAGAAGAATTAATTAAATTTTTATTAAAAAAAGAGATTTCATCAAAACCAATTTATTTAGATGGAAAAGAAAATTTTCAATATTTTATCAAAAATTCTTGGATTAGTTATTTTTTAAAAGCGGCTTCTTTGGTAGATGATAACGAGAAAGCAATTAAACTTTATGAAAAAGTAATTAAACTTAATCCAAATTTTTTCGAAGCTTATTATAATTTAGGAGTTTTATATGAAAAACAAGAAGAAAAAGCAAAGGCATTAAGACATTATTTAAAAGCAATTGAACTTAATCCTAGCTTTTCAGAAGTTCATTGTAACTTAGGAAATTTATATGAAGAATGAGAAATTACTAAAGAAGCAGAAAAACATTATTTAAAAGTAGCAGAACTTAATCCTAATTGTTTTGAAGTTCATTGTAATTTAGGAAATTTATATAGTGAACAAGGAAGAAACAAAGAAGCAGAAGAACATTATCTAAAAACAATTGAACTTAATCCTAACTTTTTTGAAGCACATTATAATCTAGGGATTTTATATGAAAAACTAGGAAGAAATGATGAAGCAGAAGGATACTATCAAAAAGCAATAGAGATTAATCCTGATTTTTCAGAGGTTCATTATGATTTAGGAGTTTTATATGAAAATCAAGGAAAAGATGAAGATGCAAAAGGACATTATTTAAAAGCAATTGATCTTAATCCTGAATTTTTTAAAAATAATTATAATTTAAAATTTTATCTTCAAAACAAAAAAACAAAATTACTTAAGAGTGATTAATAAAATTGTTACTTATAAATGTTAATTAAGAAAGTTTTAATTCACTTTTAAAGTAAAGATATTTTATGATAAGAAGAATCAAAAAATAAATTTTTTATTTATTAGTAATAAAGATATTTTTTTAAAAACATTACTTTATAAATTGACATAGTAAAAATAGATACTACTCATAACAAAAAAAAGTAGTGTTTTTTCATTTTTAAAAATAATTAATTAAATTAACAAAAATATATTTTGCTTTATTTTAATTAAAAATATTACAATTATTATTGTAAAATGTAAAAACAAAAGGGAGAAAAGAAAGAGATATTTATTGTTAATATTTCAATATTTATCTTATTTAAAATATGGAACAAAATACTAATGAAGATAAAAAAAATGAAAATTTTGATAATAAAATTAAGATTTTTTTAGATTTTTCTAACATGGGAGAAAATACAATAAAAATAACTACTATAGAAGAAACAATTAGATTTTTAAATCAACTTGATTTATATATTTATAAAAATAAAGATAAAGAAGAAAGTTTTCTTTTTCGTGGAGTTGCAGATGAATCACGAGAACTTGAATCAACATTAAGAAGAATAAAAAAACATAATTTAAAAGGAGAGGATAAAACTAATAAATTAATTCAACTACAAAAAAGTTCTATTGATTTTTATAAGAAAGAAATAAAGGAAGGTAATGAGAATAATTTAACTGTTTTATCAGAGATGCAATTTTATGGAATACCAACGTTGCTTATTGATTTTACTAGTAATGTTTTACATGCTCTTTGATTTGCAATTTCTAATTATATTGATGATAATTTAGAAGCAAACAATGAAGATAAATTTTTTTCATTGTTTATTATAGAATATAAAACATTGAAAGAAACTCTTAATTTTGAATCAAACAATTTTGATGTTTATAAAAATTGTAATTCAACAACAAGATCAATTTCACAAACATCTTATTTTATTTTAGATAATAATACTATTGAGAATAATTACAAAAAAATCTTATTTTCTTATGAAATTAAAGAAGATTTAATTAAATTTTTATTAAAAAAAGATATTTCATCAGAAACTATTGATTTAGATTCAAAAGAAAATTTTCAAGATTTTATTAAAAATTCTTGGATTAGTTATTTTTTAAAAGCAACTTATTTAGTAGAAGGTGAAGAGGCTATCAAATTCTATTTAAAAACAATTGAACTAAATCATAATTTTGCTGATGCTTATTATAATTTAGGGGTTTTATATGATAAACAAGGAAAAGATAAAGAAGCAAAAAAATATTTTCAAGAAGCAATTAAACTTAATCCTAGTTATGATGATGATGCTCATTATAATTTAGGAGTTTCATATGAAGAACAAGGAAAAGATGAAGAAGCAGAAACACATTATCTAAAAGCAATCAAACTTAATCCTAATTTTTTTGATGCTCATTATAATTTAGGGGTTTTATATGAAAGTCAAGGAAAAGATGAAGAGGCAGAAAAACATTTTTTAGAAGCAATCAAACTTAATCATGATTTTTTTGAAGCTCACTATGATTTAGGAATTTTATATAGTGATCAAGGAAGAAATGAAGAAGCAAAAGAATACTATTTAAAAGCAATAGAAATTAATCCTGAATTTTTTAAAACGTATAATAATTTAGGACTTTTATATGAAGAAGAAGATAAAAATGAAGATGCAAAAAAATATTTTTTAAAAGCAATAGATATTAATCCTAATTATTTAGAAGCTTATAATAATTTAGGGGTTTTATATGCTGATCAAGGAAGAAATGAAGAAGCAGAAAAACATTATCTAAAAGCAATAGAAATTAATCATAATTATTTTGATCCACATTATAATTTAGCGGTTTTATATGACAATCAAGGAAAAGATGAAGAAGCAAAAAAACATTATTTAAAAGCAATAGAAATTAACCCTAATGATTTTGATGTACATTATAATTTAGCAGTTTTATATGACAATCAAGAAAGAAATAATGAAGCAAAAAAACATTATCTAAAAGCAATAGAAATTGATCCTGATTTTTTTGAAGCTCACTATAATTTAGCAATTTTATATGAAAATCAAGGAAAAGATGAAGAAGCAAAAAAACATTATTTAAAAGCAATAGAAATCAACCCTAATTATTTCTCAGCTCATTATAATTTAGCAGTTTTATATGAAGAAGAAGACAAAGACGATGAAGCAGAAAAACATTATCTAAAAGCAATAGAGATTAATCCTAATGATTTTGATACACATTATGGTTTAGCAATTTTATATGAAAATAAAGAATGAAATTACTGAGCAGAAAAA
>CAMZOE010000017.1 GCA_947330515.1 uncultured Mycoplasmataceae bacterium | reverse complement strand
AATATCATTATCTAGAACTATTTTTGTATCTTCTTTATCTGTTGATATTCCTTTTAAATCTTCAACAAAACTAATATGTAAAGTAGCTTCATCTTTTGGATTACTTATATCTAAGTTTACTTTATCTTTACTTTCATTAGTATTATTTTCTAATTGGAAACTATCAACATTAAAAATTGATTTATCTACTCCAATTACTCCCCCAAGAACAATCGTTCCCAATAATAAACTTGAGAAAAGCAATTTCCCTTTTTTCATCATAATTTTCTCCCTATTGTTACATTATTTTATTTTTTTTTATTTATTAAGTTTGTATTACTTATATTTAATTTATCTTTATAATTTATCTTTATAATCAAAAAAGCAAACTTAAAACACCATAATGATAAAAAAATTATAACATTAATAAAAAAAAGATAAATTTTATATAAATCTGTTTTCTTATTTAATAAAATAAAATTTAGTTTTATCATAAAATATAAATAATTAGAAATTAAAATTATAGAAAGATTGTTTTATTTATAAATAAAATAAATTAAATGGAAAAAATAAAAAAATTTCAATATGTTTTTATTGATGAATCATGTACAAAGATTTCATATGATGGAATAGAAAATAAAGGAAACAGACCTTATCTTGTAATCAAGAAAAAAATGTTCAAAAAAGGATTCGTTGCAGTTCCTTTAACTTCAGTAAAAAGTAAAATAACTAATTTAAACAAAAAACAAAGAAAAGAATGAATAAAAGTTAAATTAGAAGGAAATGATCCAAGTTACATTAAACTTGATAAACAACGATATTTTTCTAAAAAGAAAATTAATAAATGTATTACTCCAAAAAATCTTTTTTTAAAAGAATCTGAAAAAAAAGAAACTAAAAAAATTTTAAAAACAATAAAAACAAAAGAGCTAATCAATTAGCTCTTTTGTTTTCTTAAAAATTAATCTTTTTTTAATAACGTTTCATTAATTTCAATATAATCTCTTATCAAATGAATATTTTTCTTTTTTAAAACACTAATTGTTAATGGTTTTACACCAATTATTTCTTTAGAAACTTCATTAAATTGATGCATTTGCGATTGATTAACTTTATCTGCTTTAGTACCAATTACTTTAAAAGTAATTTCGTTTGCAACCAAAAATTTAATCATATCAATATCATCTGGTGAATAAGTTCTTCTTGTATCAATTAAAAGAATCACCAAAGAAAGATTTGTTCTTTTTAAAAAGTATTCTTCCATCATTTCACCAAACATTTGTTTTTGTGTTTTAGAAACTTTAGCAAATCCATATCCTGGTAAATCAACTAAACGAAAACGATTTTCCACTTCAAAAAAAGAAATTCCTCTAGTTTTTCCTGGTTTTCTAGAAATATGAGCAAGATTACGTTGGTTAGAAACTAAATTAATTAGTGATGATTTACCTACATTAGATCTTCCAACAATTGCAACCTCAAGCATTTCATCTTGAGGCATTAATGATAATTTGTGAGTTGTAAGTTTATATTCAACTTTCTTATATACTTCTTCCATTTTTTTCCTTAAAAAATTTAAATAATTATAATCTAATTGTAAACTTTTTCCAGTACAAAAAGTTTTATTTATTTTAAAATAAAATAAAGAACATAAGCAAATTTTTAAGAAAAATAAAAACTTAAGAAAAAAATAATAGTTTTGTTTTAAAATATAGTAAATGTAATAAATTATAGAAAGTTTGTTTTTGAATAAAAAACATAAATAAAATGTCTAAAAGAAAAAAAATAGGGAAAAAAATTAAAGATTTTCAATATGTTCTTATTGATGAATATTATGCCGGTGTAATAGATACAAAAAGTAAAAGCAAAAGACCTTATCTTGTAATTCAAAAAAAACATAAAAAGAAAACTTTTATTGCAGTTCCTTTAACTTCAACAAAAGATAAAATAACTGGGAAAAAGAAACGCAAAGAAAAAACTTGAATAAAAGTAAGTCTTAAAAAAAATAAATCAAGTTATATTATGTTAGATAATTTCCAATATTTTTATAAAAAAGGAATTAATAATTATATCTTCCCTCAAGCAACGTTTTTAACAGGTCATAAAAAAATTAAAGCTAAAAAACGCCTAAAAAAAATAAAAGAGTTAAGAAAAATGGAAATTATGTTAGATCAAGAAATTAGTAAAAGAATGAAAGCAAAAGAGCAACATTAAGTTGCTCTTTTTTTTGAAAATTTATTTTTTATCTTCTTTGAAAATTAATTGAACTTTTTTAGTTTTTAAAACATCATTATCTTGTTTTTCAAAAACATAGATAAATTCATCAATTTTAATATCTTTACCACTAGATAATGGTAAATCATTTAAAACTTTTGTTTTCTTTTTGTTTTTAGATGAATTGCTTTTGTGTTCACTAAAAAAATCATCATCTTCTCAAGTAAAACTTAAAATATGTTTTACTTGTTCTGCATTTCCTTCTTCAGTTTCAAGTTCATTAAATCCTGCAGCAAAAATAGCAGTAACGATAGAAATTAATCCAATTCCAACAAGAGAGAAAACAATAGTGAAACTTCTTCCAATTTCTGTTGCTGGATAAATGTCTCCATAACCAATAGTAGTAATACTTATAAATACAAATCAAACTGCATCTAAATAACTATTAATATTATCGTTAACTTCTACTTCAACGTTATAAATTAAGATTCCTCCTACTAAAATAAAAAGTAATAGTGTTACTAAAATAACAACAAACACTTTTCATCTTTTAGAAACAGAAGAAGCGATTAAAAGAAATCCTTCTTGTAATTTTGGGAAAATCCTAATTACTCGAAAAACTCTTAATACCATTAACATTTCAAACATTTTACCTGAAATAAAATAAGGTATAATTCCTAATAAATCAAGAATTGCTCAAAATGTTATAGGATATATAAAAAATGATTTTCATCCTTTCTTTAAACTAAAATCAGCAACAATCCATCTTAATAAATAATCTATTATTAAAATTAAAATTAAAATTTTACCGTTTGCTAAAATTCAAATTAAATACTTGTCAGTAACTGTTGAAGCATCTGCAACAAATAAAGTAATAATTGACATAACTGCAACTGTAGCAATTACTAAGTTGTATAAACTTGAAATAAATTTTTTTGAATCAACAAAATAATAAATGACTTTTCTAATGAAAGTAATTATTGTGTTGATCAAACCAAATATAATTAATACTATTTTTAAAAAACCAGTAGCATTTTTTTTAGAACTACTACTATTATCATTAATAAAATCGAATAAATTACTATTTGAATTTTCTTTTATTTTATTTGACATACAACTAATTTTATCAAATTTTAATCTTACAATTTAATTTTATTAAAAGAATAAAGAAAAATTTAACTAAAAAAAATCAAGAAAAAAAATAAAAATTTTTAAAAAAAAGAATTTTATGATAATATTTATTTTTCAAAAAAATAAAATAAATAAAATATAGAAAAAAAATTAAGCAAATAAAGGATATAATTATTAAATATGAAGAGAAATAAAGAAAGAATTTTTTTTGAGAGTGTTGAACAAATTAAACAATACCAAAAAGAAAAATTAGATTTAGTATACAATGATAACCCTATTATTTCAATAGTTAACTTGGACGAATTTGAATTAACAAATAATTTCCCTTTATCGCAAATGACTTTTGCAATTAAAGACAATTATCAGTTGAAACACTCAATTACAACAGGAGGAAGTAAGATCTTAGAAAACTATGAGTCAAATTATAATGCTCATGTTATTGATAAACTATTGGAAAATGGTGCTATTCCTTTGTATAAAAGTAATTTAGATGAATTAGCAATGGGTGGAAGTGGACTTTATGCTTTTAATGGTCCAGTAAAGAACTTTATGTTTCCAAAAAGAATTGTTGGTGGTTCAAGTTCTGGAAGTGCTTATTTAGTAGCGAAAAAAATAGTTGATTTTGCTTTAGGAAGTGATACAGGTGATTCAGTAACTTTTCCAGCAGGATTAATGGGAATTTATGGTTTTAAACCAACTTGAGGTGCTGTTTCAAGACATGGTTTAAATGATTTTTCCCCTAGTTTAGACACAGTTGGATGATTTGCCACAGAATTAGAAATTATTGCTAAAGTAGCGGATATAGTCATTGAAAAAGATGAAAAAGATAGTACAAGCATTAATTTTACTGGAAATAAAAATTTTTTAAAGAATATTAAAACAGATAAAAAATTTAAAATTGTTTATAGCCCTCAATTAATTGAATTAATTAAGGAACCAAAAATTAAAATAAAATATTTAGCAATAATTAAAAATTTAGAAGATGCAGGACATAAATTAGAGGCAGTATCTTTTGAAAGTAACTTATTAAAAACAATTCCTTTTGTTTATAAAATTATTTCTTCTGTTGAATCACTTTCTTCTAACTTCAATCTTACTGGTTGGTTATTTGGGGAAGAAAAAAACAAACATAATAATAATTATTTTGAAAAAATAAGTGCTAATCGAAAAATTGGTTTTAAACAAGAAGTAAAAACAAGATTTTCTTTAGGTGCATATGCTAATCAAAATAAAGAATATTTAGAAAAAGCAAAGAAATTAAGATTTTTAATCATTAAAGAAATTGAAAATAAAATGAAAGATTTTGATTTAATGATTATTCCTACAACAACAACTTTTGCTCCCCTTGTAGAAGAAAGTGCAAAAAAAGTCTTTAATAATGACACTTATAGTCTCAATAATAACTTTTTATCATTCATTAATCTATGTGGCAGACCTGCACTTTCAGTTCCTTTTAATCGAAAAAATGAATTTCCAATAGGAATTACTATTGTTGGTAATATTTTTGAAGATTTAAAAGTTTTACAATTAGCAAGAATAATGAAAGAGGTAGATGATGAGCTTTAAACCTATTATTGGATTAGAAATTCACTTAGAATTAAATACAAATACTAAGGCTTTTTCTAGAACAATTATTAATAAAAATTCAATTGCTAATGAAGCAATTACTGCTTATGATCTTGCTCATCCCGGATTAAAACCAAGAGTTAATGAAAAAATGGTGCGTTTTGGATACTATTTAGCAAAAACATTAAAAATGAATATTGCTGATGAAATCATTTTTGATCGTAAAAATTATTTTTATCCAGACCTTGCCAAAGGATTTCAAATTACTCAATTTAATAAACCAATTGGAACTGAAGGAATTTTTCCTTTAATGCTAGAAGATGGTTCCTTTAAAGAAATAGCAATAAAAGAAATCCACTTAGAAGAAGATACTGCGAAACAAATTAGTATAAATGGAGAAACAAGATTTGATTTTAATCGTGCAGGAATTCCATTAATAGAAATTGTTACTAGTCATGAAAACTTTACTTCTGAAAAAGAAGTAACTTTATTCATTCAACAATTTCAAGAATTAGTAAGATTATTAGATATCTCTGATGCAAAATTAGAAGATGGTAGTATGAGGGTGGATGTGAATATTTCCGTAAGAGAAGAAAGCGATACAGACTTTCGTAAACGATCAGAAATTAAAAACATCAATTCAATTGCTAATATTGAAAGCGCTATTAAATTTGAAACAGATTTACAAATTCAAAAATATTTAACTAATGAAGAAGTTTTTGAAGAAACTAAAAGATGAGATGAAGAAACTAGCACTACAATTAAAATGCGAAATAAAGGTAATAGTGATCACTATAATTACATTGCAGAAACTAATATCTTACCTTTCTTTTTAACTGATGAAATGAAAGAATCTTTATTAAAAAATCTTGAAGAAAAAATGATTAGTTTTGAAGAAAGAGAGTTTTTGTTTAAAAATAATCTAAGCATAGATAAAATTAAAATCGTACTTAATTCCTTTCCTACTAATATCATTATTTTTAGAGCATTTATTGAAAAAAATCCTGAAAAAATAAATCATTATTTTAGTTTTATTTTTGAAAGATTACAAGGAATCTTAAAAGAATTAAATATGGAAATTTTTGAAACAAAAATGACTTGAAAACATTTACAAGATTTATTTTTTTTATTAGAAAATAAAGTTTTAAATAATAGCACTTTAAAAAATACTATTATTGATTTCATAAAAAAAGATATTGATCAAGATGAAATTACTGAAGCTATTTGTAAATTAAAAAATCAAAAACAATTAACAAAAGAAGAAATAACTATTTTAGTTGATGAAATTATCGATGAACAAGAAAAAAACATAGAAAAATTCAAAGACAATGAAAAAAAATTAAATGGATTGCTAATGGGACAATTAATGAAAAAAACCCAAGGAAAAGCAAATGCAGCTATTTCTTCTTCAATTATTAAAGAAAAAATTGTTAAAATCATGAAACTATAATCTTTTAGCAAAATTTCATATTACTGTGAACTTAAAAAAGAAAACTTTATATTAAAAAAACTTGAACGAAAAGTTCAAGTTTTTTTAATATAAATTATTATTACTTTTAATGAAATTTAAAAAAAATAAAAAACAAATAAGAAAATAAATATTGCTAATTATTATATTAAATTAACAGTTAAAAATTAATTAATTTTATCTCTATTTTAAAAAGAAATTCCACTTATAAAAGTGTTATATATATTATAATTAAAGTATGTAAATTAGTTTGTTTTATTGAAAAATATAAAAATATAGTTGTTGCTTTAACAACTATTTTCAACAACTATATTTTTATATATTAAATATATTAAAACGCAAAAAAGAGGTAAAAATGAATAAAAAAATGAATAAAATATTTTTTTTAACTTTAGCTTTTGTTCCTTTTGTAATCACAGGAACAAATGCTATTTTATTACAAGACTCTAAAAATGTCTTGCTTCAAGAAAATAAAGAAAATACAATTTTAAAAAACAATATAAATAACGATCCAAAAGTAGATTATGAAAGTTTTGGTGGTCATGTTTGAGGAATAATTAACAGTCTTACTATTATTCCTGTTGAAACAGAAGATAAAAAAGGAATCCAAATAGAAGATCATTCAGAAATAGACATTCCTTTAATAACAGGTGTTAGTTCAAAAGATTACATTAATGATTTAAAAACTATTTCAGTATCTATTTATGATGTTACTAATAATCAAAAAATTGAAAAAGTTCATAGAAAATTATTTACTGATGAACCAATAGAATCAGAAAATAGTTGATGAGGTTCAAGTTTTGCAGATATGGCAGTAGTTTCAATCAATTTTTATGAAGCAAAAAATACTTTTTTTGATGCAGATACTTATGGATTTCAAGAATTTCATGATTATCAATTAGGTTTTAATGTTAATTATGGAGATGATTTTCAAGGATATTCAAACGTTATTAGTTTTGCAAAACCTAAAATTGAATCATTAAAAATTGATAAAACAATTGATTCAATCACTGTTGAATGAGTTTTATCTGATAAAATCGCCATTGAAACAAATCCATTAATAGTAGAATACAAAAATATTACTGCTTCTTTAAACGGTAAATCTTATGTAATTGGACATAGTGATTCTGGAAGTTATACTTTTGATTCATTAAAAAGTGCAACTAACTATAATTTAACATTAGGTTATGAAGCAACTAAAACAATAGGAAGTCGTATTACAACTATTAGTGCACAAGAAGATTTAATTGTTGCTACTGATATGCCAAGTGACTTTACTGCAATTAAAAATACTATTATCTTTTTCATTATTCTTTTAATTATTTTAATTATTTTACTAATCGTTCTATTCTTAATGTTCCTTTATTCAAATAAGCAACATAAAAAAATTACAGAACTTGCTCTTGTAGTTGATGAAGGTAATGTTTATGAAAATAATGATTATTATGTTGATGAAGAAAATTACTATGATGATTATTATGAAGGAGAAAATTAATGAAAAAACATAATATTGGTAAAAAGCTTTTATCTATTGGTGCGATTTTATTTTTAGGATTAGGATTATCTAATTCTTTACAAAACTCAAAATTAATATTAGAAACACAACAAAAAGATGATATTAAAGTATTATCACTTAGTCCTGATGTTATTGGTAATGATGTGGAATCTTTAGACATTTCAGTAAATCTTACTAATCAGCTATTTAATTATGATATTACTTTTAAAAATCATAATTTCGATGGTCAAAATATTCATAGTTTCTTCTTTTATAAAATAGATCCTAGTAAACCAACCGAATGAGATAAATGAAACTTAAAAAACGGGGAAACATCTATTGCTGATAAACACGCAACTAATAGTGGTTCATACGAAGATTTATTTGATGAAGACCTAAATTTAATAACATATGATAGTAGAAGTAAAGGTATTATTCAGTTTGGTATTGAATATGGAACTGAAGAACATTACGCTACAAAAAGCACAATTGATTTAGAAATCAAATCATTAAATCCACTTGAACCCGGTGAAGAAGATAAAAATCCATTATATCTTTTACCAACTGAAGATTTTTCTTTAAAATTAAATGATGAAAAAACTTTTGCTCAAGTAAACTTCTTTATTAACTATGATGTTAATCGTCTTGAATTTAATAATGTTCACTTAAAATCTCATGCAAATAGTGAAATTGATATTAATTTATTCCAAAAAAGTGATATTCTTATCCAAGGTAATAACTCTTTTTCAATTCAATTAGAAGAAGACTATCATTATAGTGATTTGTTTTTACAATTTACCTTTAAAGATAGAAAATCAAATGAATCAGGAGTAAAATATTTCATTACTGGTGATTTTAATGAAAGCATTGATTTTCAATCAGGTATTCCAATAAAAGCAAAATGAGAATGAGGAACAAAAGAAATTATTACTTTCTCTTTTGTTATCTTCTTTATTATTATTGTTCTTATTCTTTTCTTTATTATTTTATTTCAAATAAACAAACGTAAGCGTTTAGAAAAAGAACAAGCAAAAGAATATTATAATCAAAATCTTTCATAATAATATATTCTAAAATTAGTAATTTCAAAGAAAGATAGAATAAATTTCTATCTTAAAGATAAAAATGCCCCATATTTGTGGGCATTTTTTATGATTATAAATACTTTACAATGAATTAGTTATTTCATTATTCAAAACTTCTTCTTATCCATTAAAATAAAAGAATTATTTTTTTCTTTTTGGTTTTTTAAAAATAAACGGAATTAATAAATATAATAAAGTAAATATTATTGGTGTATATTCAAAATTTTGAAATCAAAAATTAGGTTGATTATTATAATAAATTCCTAAATAAGATGAGTTTCATCAATGAAAAATATGATCTTTTAAACTGTTTTCTGTATGATAAGATAAATTTTTTCCAATCATTCCAAAATTTTGTCAAGGAGTAAAAATAGTAGTTATATAAGCACTAATCATAAACATTGTAGAAGTATCTTTATCTTGTCAAGTTAAAAAATAATTATTTTTTGGAAAATAATCATCAACTAAAAACAATTCTTTAACATCAATAAAATGGTGAAAAAGATTTCCGAAAACTAACATTAAAAAAAATAAAGTAAAAAAAATTATAAAAATAATATTAATATTTTTAATAAAATGAAGTAAAAAATAATTAAATGCAATTAAAACAATAGTTTCTAGAAACATTAATTTAAAATACATAAAAAAAGCATAATTTTTTCAGTTAATTCTTTGATTTAATAAAAAAAAATAAAAAATAAATAAAATAATAAAAATTGTTGAATATCAAAAAACTAATAAAAATGATTTTAATTTTATTTGTTTTTTAGAAACACTATTCAATTTAGCATGATTAATAAAAAAATTATTATTAAATTTTTGATAAAAATTGATTGTTGTTATAGAAACTACAACAAACAATAAAAGTTCACCAATAGGAAACATAAAAATTTTTAAATTTGGAATTACTTCGAAAAAAATTGCAAAAATAAAAATTAAAAAATTAATCATTAAAAACCTAAGGAAAAAATTTTTCCCAAAAAATTGTTTAGTTCACATTTAAACCTCACTGAATAAAACAATCAACTTAATTATAATCTTTAAAATATAAAAAGCCTAACTTTTTTAAAAGTTAGGCTTCATTTAAGAATATTTATTCTATTCTTCATTTTTATATTTAAAATTATTTTAATTTTTCATTATTTTTATTTTTTTCTAATTGACTATTCATTATTTTACCAATAAAATAATAAAGAGAACCGAAAACAAAAAATAATGTAGAATCAGTAATTATTGTAATGAAAACAGCTTTATAAAAATAAAATTGCATAACAATTAAATTATCTGGTGATACTTCTGCACTTGTATTAGCTTGAGCATACATTATAACTACAATCATCATTGTTGAAAAAACTATTGAAATTATTCCTATCCATTTAATAACTCTCAATATTGAGTAATCATTCTTCACACTTTCTCCTTACGTTTATTTGTTTTTTATAATAATTATATCATTAGATAAAAATTAATTTCTTTTTTGTTTTATTGAAGTTTTCAATGTAAAACTCATTATTATAATAATAAAAATAATTATAAATATTGATAAGATAATTACATATTTATAATTATCAAATGTTTGCGGTTCTGGCGGAACCGGTGGTATAGGTTTATCTCCAAAAGTAACTTCATCAGTTAAAGAAGTGATTGGAGTTATTGTTTTATCAAAAAAAACATATTCAAAGTTAACTTTATATGTTGTTCAACCATCATTAATAATATCTTTGAAAAAATCAGAATCATTTTTATAAATAATCTCAGTTTTATTTTCTACTTTATTAACACTTCATTTTTCTTGATCTCCATTTAAATCATTAGTAAATGCATCTCTATTTTCCATTAAATCAAATTTTAAAATTGGAGCTGCTAAATTATCCTTAAAAATAGAAATATTAAAGTTTTCTATTAAGGTGTCATATTCCTCTAAATCTTTCGATAAATTAATTCTTAACTTATCGAAAATTTCTTTACCATTACTATTTTGTTTATATTCAAATGTTGATTTTACTAGGGTTATTTGTTTTTCAACATCTGTTTCAGAACTAATATCGTTTATGTTGGAAGTTGCATTTCCTAACATGATATCATTAAACTTAATTGGATTTTTTGAATCTTTTGGATTTTCAATAGCAAGATTTAATTTAATATTTTTTTCTTGATTAATGAAGTTAGTTTTAGTTTCATTATTAAAAACAATTCCTTGTTTTTCTGGATCACCAGCTAATTCATTAGCTTTTGAAACTGTTTCTTCAATCATTAGATTTGATACTTCTGGTAGAATTTTGATTCCATCACTAATTTTAAGTGAACTTTTAATTTCCGAAGGTAAAAAAGTTTTTCTTTCTAAATCGAAATTGAATACTTCTTTTCCATTTTCGTTTTTAAATAATGTTCCTATTGTTCCATCTTCAACTGGAGCAATATTTCCTAAATGATTAACAGCTTGAATAATGTTTGCAGAAGGAGTTGTTTCAAAATCATCATTTATTTTAAGTTTTTGTTCATTACTATTTTCATCAAGATAATAAATTGCAGGTTTATAAACTAATGATGATATTATTGCATTTTTTAAATCTTCTTTATTGCAAGTTTCAATTAATTTACTATTATCCAATCTAACATTGTCTTCATTAAGAAGATCACCATTTTCAAGTAAGAAAAAGTTTGAACTTTGTTTTATTTTAGTAATTACTCTACTTTTTGAATCATCGTTTTTTTGTTTAAATAATTGCATTAAAAGTACATAATTTTTATTGTTAATATCTCTTCTAAGTGCTTCATTATCAGATCAAATGTTTTTATTATTTAAATCATTATTAGTGTATATAGAAAATTCTTTTTTTAAATTATCTATGATTCACGATTTTTCTGAATCAATAATTTCAACCTGACTAATAAAGTTATCATTAACATTTTCTTGATTTACTAAATATAATCCTTCTTTTAAATTAACACTTTTAGGATTAACAATGGATTTATTTATATTAGTAATTGTTTGATTAAAAAACTTTGTTTTTGTTGCTTCAGCAATAAAAGCAAATTGTAAGTCTGTAGGCCCTTCTGAACCAGCAAAAGTGAAAATAACATTAATATTTATTTTTTCAATGTTAGTATTATAAAAATTTGTTTTATTACTTTTGCCACTAAAAATTCCTAAATTAATTAATTTATTTGGTTCGGCATCACTAACACCAATAAAAAATTTTAAGTTTGTTTGATGTTCGATAGGAGCAATATTAATATTTTTTATATCTATATCTATCAATGTTGAGTAATTGATTTCATTGAAAAAAAAACCTAAACTTTGATTATTATCAAAATCTGAATTTTTAGTATATATATTTTTATCAATGAAAGAATTTAAATAAGTATCATAAAAATTAACATTTTCTAAAGTAACTTTATTTAAAGTTCTTGCAATAAAAGGAGTATTTACTAAAGTTAAATTTTCAATACTTATATTATTTAAAGTGTCAAACAAATGTCATGAATAAGTTCATTTTTCATTATTTTTTTCTTGAGTTTTTGTTATTTTATCAAAAAAATCTTCATTTGAATAAATTACATGTCCATGAAAATCAAATTTATTAGCAGCATTTCAATCATTAAATCCACTATTTATGAAAGTTCTTTGATTTATCCCATCAAATTTACTTAAATCTAATTCAATATTCTTACGAATATTAATAGTAATGTCACCATTTTCATCTGTTTCATCATCCCATCAACTCTTATCATCAAAAAATTTATCTTTGTGAGAAAATTGAACTTTAACTCATTCTCCTCCAATATAGTTTTGACTAGTTGCAAAATATTTTTCTTCAACATTTTTATCTTGAAAAATATCATTTTTATTTTTATTTGTTATTAATGGTATTCTTGCTAAACCATACCCGCCACTCATAAGGGTTATTGCTACAAGTGTACCAATCATTAATTTTTTTTGTTTAAATTTCATTTTTAAACCTCTAATTTTTAATTAATTTACTTTGGTTTCATCATTCAAAGTAAACTCTATAATGTAGTTAAACATAATTTTATTATAACAATTTAAAAAAAGAAGAGTTTTTTATACTTAAAAAACCACTAAAAAAAGAATATATTAATATATACAACTTAAAAAATAAACCGCCATAGCAAAAGTGGACACTACTCATAACAAAAAAGAGTAGTGTTTTTTTGTTAATTTGAAAGGAAAACATATGAAACGAATAAAAACAAATTGAATTATTAAATATAATTATCTTATGAGATATTTAAATGGAGAATCATCTACAAAAGTAGGTGAAGAATAGAAAGAAAAAAAATTAATTAAAACATTAAATCAGAAATACTATAATGGATAATTTATTGCATAAACAATAAATTTAAGAAAAAAGGAATTAATGGTTTAAAAGAAGAACTTATTGGAAGACCTTCGAAAAAAGGAAAGAAAAATAAGGAAAAAGATCCTCATAAATGAGACAATTTTACAAAAGAAGAACTTAAAAGAATTCTAGATATCTATGAAGATTTGATTGAAGATAAAGATACTAAAAAGAAATTTAATGCAATTTATCATGAGAAAATTATTTCAGTTTCTAAAATGTGTCAAGCTTTAGAAGTTTCAAGATCTGGATATTATTCTTAAATTAAAAATGGAAAAAAAAGCTAATTTTAAATTTGATGAAAATTTATTAAAAGCAATTGAAGAAATTTTTTACAACAAAAGAACTAAATATGGATATAGAAGAATTCACGTTGAATTACAACGTGAAAGAGGAATTTATCTCAATATAAACACTATTTATCACTATTATAAGCATTTAGGTTTAAAAACAACAATTAGACAAAAACGTAAAAATTGTGAACAAAAAGATTTAAATGCAAATTATAATGATTTAATAAAAAGAAATTTTAAAGCAAATGTTCCATTTAAAAAGTTATTTACTGATGTAATATACATTAAAACAAAAAGTGGTTGAACTTATTTAAGTGTTGTTTTAGATGGTTTTAATAATGAAATTTAGGTTTTCATTATGGAAAAATTAATGATACAGAATTAGTAATTAAAAGTATTTTAAAAGCAAATAATTCTGCAAAAAAATTAAATAATAGTTTAAAAAAAACAATTTTCCATTCAGATCATGGTATTCAATATAATTCATTTCGAATGAAAAAAATTAAAGAAAAATTAAATTTTATTCAATCTATGAGTAGAAAAGGAAATTCACTAGACAATCGTCCGATTGAATATTTCTTTTCCATTTTAAAACAAGAATATTTAAAAGATTATTTTAATTCTTCATTCAAAGAAATGGAAAAACAAATTAATTTTTGCGATTAAAGATTATAATAATAAAAGATTTCAAAGTAACTTAAAATATTTTGATTGTTCGCTTTTATACTATAAAGTTTAAAAAAATAGTTTTTAATATTTAAATATTGATTATAATTAGTATGAGTTTTATGTATTGTTGTTTAAATTTTATTTTGGTTCCAATAAAAAAGGAAACACAAATGAATACAAACGAAACAAATCCAGAATTTTTTAATAAAAATTCTAATGACAATCATGAAATAGTTACTCATGATCCTGGAAAAAAAAATAATAAAAAAATAATCACTATTACTATAAGTACAATATTAGCTATTCTCCTTATTATAGGAATAGTTTTTGGGATAATTGCTGCGGTTGGTGGAAAAGAAGAACAATACCAATACCCAATTGGAAATGGAGATGAAGTTTTTAATACTGAAATTTTAGGAGAAATTAATGAAATACATGCTATAAAAACTTATGAAGAAAAAAATACTTTAGAAGAAGAAGGTTGAAAAATAAATAAAAATTTAAAAACTGAAAATTTAGCAGAAATTTTTGAAGGAACTCTTGACAGTAATTATCATGCTAGTATTATAGAAACTAATAATTTTAATGAGTTATTTACTCAATATGCTAGTTCTATTCAACATTATGAAGAAAGTATCAAAGCAGACTATTTATTTTTCGAAAACGATACATTTACTAATGAAAAAAACACTGTCACTGCTAATGAAGTAAATTTTTATTTAAAAAATTTTACATATTTATGAACTTACAACGATCAAGTTGGTGAAGAAATTTCTATAGATAATCTTGCTTTTGAATTCTTATATGAAGAAGATATTAACAAACAACTTGATAGTTTAACTATAGTTGTAAATGTTAATAATTTAAAAGTTATTAATAATATAGAAGATAATGATAAAACTCCATCATCTTTTAACTTAAAAGGAAACGAAGAAGAACCAATACCAACAACAGATTTTAATGATATAAATTGGGAATTTAATGATTCTTATGATGAAAAATTTCATTTTAATTTTATCTAAAAAATAAAAAAACCTAATATAAACAAAAAACTATTCTTTTATCAAAGAATAGTTTTTTTTATTAATTCTAAATAAAAAATAAAGGTTAATTGTATAGTAAAAGCAATTAAAGGAAACAAAAAAGATTTGATAAATATTATGCAAAAGAATGAGAAGCAATTGAAGTTCCAAATGAAATGGAACAATATCTTGAAGGATATGAACGTGTACAACAATTAAGTAACCAAGAAATTAATTATTTTAAAAACAATAATTTATATACCACTAGTGATTTAGGTGATAAAATTTTTACTTCATTAGGAATGGTTTATGGATCATCCGTTCGTTCTAAAAATGCTTTTTCAGATATAGGAGCTGGAATTAAATCAATTAAAGGAGGTAAGTTACAGGTTTATAAAAAATTAATGGATGAAACTAGAGAAGATGCTCTTGATAACTTAATTATTAATGCTACAAAGGATTATAAAGAATTTGATGCTATTATTAACATCAGAATGAGCACTTCTGATGTTGC
>CAMZOE010000016.1 GCA_947330515.1 uncultured Mycoplasmataceae bacterium | reverse complement strand
TTTTATTATATGTATAATATAATTTTACCTTAAAAAGCAAATATTCTTTTTTGATAAAGAATTAAAATAATTTATTGTTTTTTTCTAAAAATATTTTTTTCATTATATTTTTATTTTTTCCTAAATGTGCTTCACGATGGCAATTAGGACAAAGAGCAATTAAATTAGATTCTTTATCTTCGCCACCTTCAGAAAGAAAATTAATATGATGAATTTCTAAAAAGAAAGAATTATTAGGTTGTTGAAACGTTTCTTTCTTGCAAAATTCACATTTTGTTTTTTCGGATAATTGTTTTATATAATTATTTTTAACTGTTTTGTTTCTTTTATAAAATTTAACTATTTTTTCTTCCTTGTTATTTAATATTTCTTCAAAAACTATTTCTATATCGTTATTTATTTGGTTATTGTACGTTTTATATAGTTTATTAATATTTTCTAATTTATAAATTTCATTATCTGAGTTAGTTTCTTTTTCTCTTTTTTCTAAAAAAGATATAAATTCAATAACATCATTATTTTTAATATTTATACTTCATAAAGCGTATCCTTTATGAATAAATTTATTTTTTCCTTTTTTTAAATTAGAACTTTTATCGTTTCCCATTATAGAAGAAACTCAATGGGAATCTTCATTTTTTTCGCTATTATTTTCTGAAAGTTCTTTTTCTAATCATCAATTACCAATTTCGGTTTCTTGTAATCTATATTTTTCAAAAAGTTTTATTAAATCTTTTGTATTAAAATTATTTTCGTAATTTTCTTTAGTATTTTCCATATAAATTAAATAAACAACTCTTTGTCATCTTTGTCAATTTTTAAATTTTATTTTATTTTCCATATAAAAGAATTATACATTCGCTTTATTATTTAAAATAAACAATTGTCTGAAAAAGTAGATAATCAAAATATTTTAAGACGTTTTTTAATTACTGGTTTATTATCGTTAATTTTATACAACAAAACTTAAAATAACTATTCAAAAAAGTCATTAAATATATTTTTTAAATTTAATATATTTTACATTAGTAAAAAGATTTTTATATCTTCTAACTTCGAAATATTTTTTGATTCATTAATTTTTGTATTTAAATCTTTTTGTTCACTTTATAATGGTTTCCCCTTCTTATTTTTACTGAATAAATAGTATTTACTTTTATTGGGATAGTTTAGTATTTATATAACTTAATTTTTAAAGTACAAAAAAATTTATTACATTTAAATTGTGTTTATAATTTATTTATTATAATTAAAAAATTAATACAATAAATAAATAAAATTATGAGGTAATTAAAATGTCAAAAAATATATTTGCTGAGGAACAATCGTTAGATTTTTTCCTTACTGATAATCGAAGAGGGATGTATATTCCTTCATATCAAAGAAACTATGCTTGAGAAAAAGAAAACATTGAAAAATTATATTTTGATTTGCTAGAAGCATTCGAAGATGATTCTGAAAATGATTATTACATGGGAAACATTATTTTAAAAGATAGAGAAGACAAAGAAAATAAAATTTATGAAGTTGTTGATGGACAACAAAGAATAACAACTTTTATTTTATTTATTGCAGCATTAAATATTTTTAAAAAAGATTTAGATTTTGGTACAGAATGATTTAAAGATTCAAATTTAAAAAAATATGTATTTTTTCAAGAAGGAATGGAAACGAATGCTAAAAGATTAAGAATTTTTTCAACAAAAAGAAATGGAATTTTAGAAGATATATTAAAATGTGCTTTTGATAATCCTGATCAAATTCGCTTTCTTGATGAAAAAACTAAAAGCTCAAAATATTATAAAAATTTAATAACTTTTCTTGATTTGTTTGAAGAAGATGAAGATAAATTTAATACTGAACAAAATTTTTTAGCTTTTAAAAGATTTTTTAAAAACATAAAATTTGCAGTAATTACTATTTCTTCTTTAGATGTACATAAAATTTTTGAAAACATTAATTCAACAGGTGTAGCACTTAATATTTCTGATTTAGTAAAAAATTTTCTTTACATTGAATTAGAAAAACAAAAAAACAATTTTGATAGTGTGGAAAAAGAACTTTTAGAAAATAAAATAGAAACATTTTTTGAAGAAACATTAGAAACTTTTTCCACTAAAAAAGATGCAAAAATAAATTTTTTTAAAAATTATTTAGTTTATAAAAAAGGGGCACACCAATTTGTTGAAACAAAAGCATTGTATCAAGAGATTAAAAATATTTTTAAAAAAGAAAAAGGAATAGAAGTTGATAATACAAAAGAACAAATAATTGAAATGATAGATGATTTTAACAAAATAATAAGTTTATGAAAGTTTGTTGATAACGAATATAAACCAATTAATTTTGATAATGATTTTGATTTTTCTTTTTTCTTAATCAAGGACAAATTACTTGGAAATTTTTTTCCAGTTTTATTTTTATTTACAAAAGAAAACAATTTATTTTCAAGGGAAGATAACCGTATTTTATTAAATAAAGAATTATTTCAAAAGTTTGTTATTTTACTTGAAAAGTATTTTTCTAGAAAAGTTTTAATTGGAAGTTATGGTAAAGATTTACATTTGTTTGTAGCGGAAATTATTACCTACTTAAAAAGACAAAATATTTTTACTTTAGAAATGATCGAAAATCTTTTATTTAAAGATGTAGATAGTTTATTAGAATTAAAAACAACCACCGTTCCTAAGAATATAGATTTAATTATAAAAAAATTACAAAAGAAATCTAATTTTGAGAAACAATCTTTAAAAGATATGAAAATGGTTTTATATAAAGTAAATAGAATAATGTCTAAGCAAAGAGAAAACGAAGTGATAGAATCTAATATTACCTTTCATGATACCAGAATTATAAAAACTAAAAAAAAGTCATTGAATGATTTTAATATAGAATATATTATGCCAATTGATTCTACAAATATTCCTTATTGACAAGGTGTTTTAGAAGATTATCACGAAGAACATCAAGAATTTGAAAATATTATAGATATTAAGGATGAATTTATTTATAGTTTGGGAAATTTAACTCTTCTTGAAAACAAAGTTCCAAAAATAAAACTAAATAGCGAATTTGGAACAAAAAAATTATTTTATAAAGAATCAACTTTGACTTTAAATAAGTTTATTAATGAAAAATATTATTGAACAATTGAAGCAATAAAAGAAAGAGAAAAATCAATTCAAAAAATTATTAAAGAAAATTTTTAATAATTTAGTTATTTATATGTCAATAATGATAAAAAAATATGTAGTTTTTTCATTAATAAAATAAAATATTTTGAAAAAAATTATAAAAAAAGTTAAAACTTAAACTGCTATAGTAAAAATAGACACTACTTTTTAATAAATAGTAGTGTCTATTTTTTTTATTCTATATTATTCATCTTTACATTTTTTACAATTTTGTTTTTCTTTACATTTTTTACAATTTTGTTTTTCTTTACATTTTTTACAATTTTGTTTTTCTTTACAATTTTTGCAATTTGACTTTTCTTCATCGTTGCAACAACAACAATTATTTTTT
>CAMZOE010000015.1 GCA_947330515.1 uncultured Mycoplasmataceae bacterium | reverse complement strand
AATAATTCTGCAAAAAAATTAAATAATAGTTTAAAAAAACAATTTTCCATTCAGATCATGGTATTCAATATAATTCATTTCAAATGAAAAAAATTAAAGGAAAATTAAATTTTATTCAATCTATGAGTAGAAAAGGAAATTCACTAGACAACCGTCCGATTGAATATTTCTTTTCTATTTTAAAACAAGAATATTTAAAAGATTATTTTAATTCTTCATTCAAAGAAATGAAAAAACAAATTAATTTTGCAATTAAAGATTATAATAATAAAAGATTTCAAATTAACTTAAAATATCTGACTCCTGTAGAGTACAGAAATCAGATATTTTAAAATATTTTGATTGTCCACTTTTACTATGGCAGTTTACAAGATTCTTTCTTCTTTTTTTTCTAAATTTCAAAATTATCTTCTATTTCAAACTTAATGTTTTCATTAATTCATTTTTTTCTAATTCCAGCATCTTGTCCCATTAAGGTTTCGATAATTTTATTAGCTTCTTCAAAATCTTCAATTGTAACTCTAATTAACTTTCTTACTTCAGGATTCATTGTAGTGTCCCAAAGCTGTTGATAATTCATTTCACCAAGACCTTTATAACGTTGAACTTCAATATTTGACACCGTTTCTTTATAGATAGCTAATTCTTCATCACTTCAAAAATAAACTATATCTTTTTTTTGACCTTTTTTTGTTACTTTATAAAGTGGTGGTAAAGCAATATAAACCATACCTTGATCTATTAATGGTTTCATATATCTAAAGAAAAAAGTTAAAAGTAAAGTTTGAATATGTGCTCCATCGGTATCAGCATCGGTCATAATAATTATTTTTCCATAATTACTTTTAGAAATATCAAAATTATTTCCAAAACCTGCACCAATTGAAGTAATAATTGCTAATAATTCATCGTTAGAAACGATTTCTTTTAATTTCGCTTTTTCTATATTAACAATCTTTCCTTTTAAAGGTAGAATTGCTTGATGTTTTCTTTCTCTTGCAAGTTTAGCACTCCCACCAGCAGAATCTCCTTCAACTAAAAAGATTTCATTTTGTTTTTTATTTTTTGATTGAGCAGGAACTAGCTTACCTACAAAAGATTTTTGGTTTGATTTTGAAAGTTCTCGACTTACTTCTCTAGCTTTTCTTGCTGCTTCTCTTGCTTTTTTGGCAATATATGCTTTTTCGATTACTATTTTTACATCATCATGATTTTCAGAAAAGACTTTAATTAAAGAATTATAAACAATTTTTTCAACAAACTTTTGAACAAATTTAGATGAAAGTTTTGATTTAGTTTGCCCTTCAAACTGAAGATGTTTTTCAATAATATAAACTGAAATTACAACTACTATTCCTTCTTTAAGATCACTATATTCTAAATCAAGTCCTTTTTCTTTTAAATTATATGAATTAGCATAATCATTAATTGCTCTAACTAGTGCTACTTTAAAGGCTCTCTCATGAGAACCACCATCAGGGGTATTAATATTGTTAACAAAAGATTTAAGTATCTCTCTATTGGAAGTAAGATATCTTAAAGCAACATCAATTGAAATCTCTTTATCTTCGGAAGAAATAAAAAATGTTTTTGAAAGATTTTTTCCAGTTTCTGCTTTTGCTAAAAAATCAACATAATCAATAAGTCCTTCAGGATAGGTAAAAGTTGTTTTTTCATCGTCAGATTCATTAAAATAAGTAAGAACTAAGTTTTTATTTAAAAAAGCAAGTTCTTGAATTTTATTAATTAAGAATTCTGGTGAAAATTCACTAATAGTAAAAAAATCTAAATCTGGTTTAAAGTGAATAATAGTTCCATGTTTATTAGATTTTTTGTTTTTTTTAAGTTTTTGAACTACTTTACCACCATTAGCAAATTTAATACTATATTCATATCCATCTCTAAAAATAGTAACATTCATGAAGGAAGAAAGTGCATTAACTACACTAGAACCAACTCCATGTAATCCACCAGAAATTCTATAACCAGAATTTTCTCCACCAAATTTACCACCAGCATGAAGAACAGTAAGAATTGTTTCAACAGCTGGTTTTTTAGTTTTTGGATGAATATCAACAGGAATTCCACGACCATTATCTTCAATAATAATAGAGTTATCAGTTTTTAAAGTAATGTTAATTGTGTCACAAAATCCTGCTAAATATTCGTCAATAGAATTATCGATTATTTCTGTAAATAAATGATGAAAACCACGAAAATCTGTATCACCAATATACATTCCCGGTCTTTTTCTTACAGCTTCAAGGTTCTCAATTACCTCTATAGAAGAAGCATTATATTTTTTAGTCATTTTATCATTTCTTTCTATTTTTAAATTTACTATTAGTTAGTTTTAACTTTAAAACCTTTTTGGGTTTCAAATAAATATTTATTAATTAATAACAAATATTTATTGAAATTTAAATCATCTTTTTTAATTGCATCAATAAATTTTCAATATAATTGAGTAAGTTTTCACTCTTCCTCATAATCTTTTTTTTCTTGAGAAAAATATTTAGCATATGCTTTTAAAAATTCAAAAAATAAAAAATTTGTATTATAAGTAAATATATTGGTAAAAAATTTTTCTAAGCTAAATCATAAGGTTTTTTCATTAGTTGATATTTTAATTAACTCTTCTTGAGGAAAAGTTTTCAAAACTTTATTAGTATCACTTAAATTATACAAATTACTTAGTAAATTTCATATTTCATTATTATTAAAAAAAGAATTCTTTGGTAAATAAGTTATTTTAATCCACTTTTGTTGTTGATGTTTTTTCATCAATTGCTAAAACTTTTTTTTCAATTTCATCAAGTTTTGAAGTTAATTGATCTAAAAGATTTTTCCCCATTTCAAATTTTTCTACCACTTCATCAATACTAATTTTTCCTTGTTCAATCTCATTAATTAAAATTTCAATTTTTTTTAATGATTCTTCAAATTTAATTGTTGGTTTTTTTGTTGCCATTTATTTTATCCTTTTTGTTATTTATTTTTACTAATTTTAAGTACTTTTGTTTCCACTTTTAGTTCATTACTATGAATAACAAGTGTTTGATCTAATTTTACTTCTTTTAGATTTTTGATTAATTGTTTTTCCTGTTTTAAATAAAAAAATCCTTTTTTAAAAATAGCTTCCGGATTTAATAAGTTTAAATGTTGTTCATATAAAACTAATTCGTGTTTAGTTTGCTTTAAATAATTTTTTACTTTTTGAGAAAGACTAGAATCTAAAGTTTTAATGATATTTTGTTTTTCATTGAAAATGTTTCTTATATATTTTAAAAACAAATGTTTTTGTTCCAAAAGAAAAATCTTCTGTTCTTCAATTTTTAAAGAAATTGCTTTATTGAGTCTATTAGTTAAATTAACAATTTTACTTCTATTTATTTTAATAAAATTGTTTGAAATATTTAGAAATTGTTTTTCTAAAAAAGATAGTCTTGTTTTAACTTTATTAAGTGTAGTTGGAACTTGTGAAAGAGTTTTGTCATACACCATTAATTCATACTTTATTTTTCCAATAAAATTATTAATATCTTTAGTAAAAGTTTTTTGTAAGCGAAAAACTTCATTTTTCACATCATTAATATGTGGATTAATTAGTTCTGCTGCAGCAGTTGGTGTAGGAGCTCTTACATCAGAAACATAATCAATAATTGTTGTATCAGTCTCATGACCAATAGCAGAAATTATTGGTGTTTTTGCATTAAAAACTTCTATTGCTAACTGTTTTGAATTAAAAACTCATAAATCTTCTAATGATCCACCACCTCTAGCAATAATAATTACATCATGATTATTTTTATCTGCTAATTTTAAATTAGTAATAATGTCATTCTCTGCATCTTTCCCTTGCATAATTGAATTATATATTCGTAAACTAACATTAGGAAATCTTCTTTTAATTGTAGAAATAATATCTTTGATTACTGCACCGGTTTTAGCAGTGATCACTCCAACATTATAATTAAATCGCTTAATTGGCTGTTTATGTTCTTGAGAAAATAAACCAATATTTGCTAATTCTTTCTTAATTTTTAAAAACTGAAGCGCTAATTCTCCCTCGCCATAAAACTTAATATCATTAGCAATTAAATTATATGTCCCTCCTTTTTCGTAAACATTTATTTTTCCATAAACTATAACTTTTGCTCCTTCTTTAAAATAATCAAATAAATTTGGATCAAGTTTTTCAATGGTAAATTTTCAAACATTTACTGAAATAATTGCCTTTTCATCTTTTAAATTAAAATAAACATGTCCACTTTTAGAACGAGAAAAATTTCCTATTTCTCCTTTTACATAAACATTACTAAAAAGTGGTTCATCTTCAAAAATTCTTGCTATTGAAGCATTTATCTCACTAACAGTATGAATTTTTGGTTTAATATTTTGTGTCATTAAATAAATAACCTCCATTTTTTTGAATTAAATTTTTATATCAAGCATAATCTAAAAAAAGATAAGTTATAGATACTATTGTTAGAGAAACAATAGCAAAAAATAATCCAAGATTTTCATTATAGAAAGCGCTTTTATCTAAAACTGGGTATGGATAAACATGGTTAATAGCGCCATTAATTTCCACAAAAATTAGATATGCTGCAAAATAAATAATTCCATTAAAAAATGCACTTTTATTAATTTTATCTTCATCATAAGTTTCCGTTCAAAGATCATAAATAACTAATCATGGTAAAAGAAAATGCATTGCAAAAACATTTCAGGCATGGTAATAATCATAAAAAGTTATATGATAACCAAAAATATCATTTGAATTAAACGATAACGTTTTAAAAAAATGGAAAAAATAATAAATAGGGTAAAAAGGACCAAGAAAAAACGTTACTATAAATGAAGTTAAAGATATTGTTGAACCAATAAAAATACTTCATCGATAATTATCCATTATCCTTAAAAACTTACGTCGACTGAAAAATCTAAAATTCAAATAACCAACCATTCATAATGAATAATAAATTCATAAAATAAAATTTGATTGGTAAGTAAAATATAAAATCAATGGTTGAAATGGTTCATGAAAAAAAGCATACACAATAATTCACGTTAATGTTATTAATGTAGAAAGTAAAAAAAGAAATATTTTAAAATTTACTTTCCCAAATTTTCTTTTCATTTTTTTCCTCCTTAGTTTCCTTTATTAAATATAATAATAACAAAAATGCACCATAAATGGTGCATTTTACTATTTTTTTTTCTTGTTTTTGTGTGAAGGATTTCTCATTGAATTCATAACAGTTTTTATTTGTTTTTCTGATGGTTTTCTTCCCATTGCTAAAAACATTGTACGTATTTGATCTTCGCTAATTGGAGGATTGTCCCTCAATTGTTTTTCAATTAATTTTTTAGTGATATAAAATCCTAAAAATCCTGCTATTGGTGTTAATATTATAAATATTATCCCCACTATTTCTCATGAATCCATTTATTTATATAATCCTCTCTCATGTAAAAAAGAAAAACTATTCGTTTTCTTCTTTTTTAACATCTTCCATTTCTTCAAATAACTCTAAATTTTTAAGCCTTAAAGAATCAAGTTCTTTTCTTAAAATTTCTAGTTCTTCATTTTTAACTCTTGAAGAAGTAGTTGAACGTTTTGATTGTTGTTTTTTAAATTTTTCACTTGCTGTTGGAACTGGACGTTCTAATTCTGCTTTAGCTTTTTTTTCGGCTTCCGCTTTAACTTTTTTAGCTTTCGCTTCTGTTGCTTTTTTTTCAGCTTCAGCTTTTTTATCAGCTTCTACTTTAGCTTTTGCTTCTTCAGCTTTTTTATCAGCTTCTGCTTTAGCTTTTGCTTCTTCAGCTTTTTTATCAGCTTCTTCTTTAGCTTGTTGAGCTCTCATTTCTTCAGCTTTTTTATCAGCTTCTTCTTTAATTTGTTGAGCTCTTATTTCTTCTGCTTTAACTTCATTGTTATCTGTTTCAACTTTAATTTCTTCTTCAGGAGCATCAGTTAATAAAACTTCAGGAATAATTGGTTTTTCTTCTTGGTTTACTTCAACTTCTTCTTCAGGAGCATCAGTTAATAAAACTTCAGGAACAATTGGTTCTTCGTTTACTACTACTTTATCTTGAGGAAGATCTTTAAATATTATTTTTGGTGTTTCTTCTACTTTAGAATCATCATTAGTTACTTCTTCTTTTTTAGTTGGAAGAGAATCTTCAATATTTTCAAAATTGTTATTTTTATCTTTTAAAAATGAAGTATCACCACTTTTTAAAACTTCTTCGATTTCAATTAAATAATCATTAACTAATCTGTTATATTTTTTAAGTTTATCTTCATTTCTGATAGAAATTGTATATTCGTATTCTCTAGAGAAACCAACATATTTATCAATAACTTCATCTTCAACTTTGTTTTCCATTAATTTAGAAATTTGTTTTTTAAGGAAAATTTGTTTTTTTTCAGCAATATTAACTAATTCAATAACTCTTTTAATTTCTTCATCTTTAGCTTTATTTTCTGATGCTGATTGAATCATATTTTCAATTTCTGCATCAGTAAGATTAGTATTATCTTCAAGAATTACTTCTTTTTGAATATTTGTATTTTCATCTTTTACAAGAATTTTAATAATTCCGTTTTCATCAATTGAAAACTTAACCATAATTTTTGGTTCACCAGCAATTGCATCTTTAATACCATCTAGAATTAGATTTCCTAAAAATTTATTATCAAGAGTAAGAATTCTTTCTCCTTGGAAAATTTTAACTTCAACTTGTTTTTGATTATCTTCAACAGTTGTAAAAGTTAATTTTTTAGAAGCAGGAATTGTTGTATTTCTTCTAATTAAAGGAGTCATTATTCCACCTTTAGTTTCTACTCCAAGTGAAAGTGGAGTAACATCAAGTAAAACAATATCAGTAATTTGTCCTGAAATTAATGAAGCTTGAAAAGCAGCTCCCATAGCAACTACTTCGTCAGGATTAACAGTTGCATTAGGTTTTTTATTAAAACGTTTTTCAATAACTTCTCTTACTGCGGGAATTCTTGTTGATCCACCAACTAAAATAATTTCATCAATTTCTTTTTCTGTAATTCCAGCATCTTCTAATGCTTGAGTAATCGGATCAATTGTTTGATTAACAAGACTTTTTGTTAATTCTTCAAATTTTTCTCTAGTAATTACTTGTTCAATATGTAGTGGATTGGAATCGTCATTAATAATGAATGGTAATGAAATTGTTGTTTGATTAACAGATGAAAGATTTTTTTTCGCTTTTTCAGCTTCTTCTTTCATTCTTTGAATCGCCATTCTATTTTTTCTTAAATCAATATTATTTTTAGCGTTAAAATCATCAATAATTCAATCCATGATTGCTTGATCAAAATCATCTCCACCAAGATGATTATTTCCAGAAGTAGCAAGAACTTCAAAAACTTTATCTTTTAATTGTAAAATAGAAACATCAAAAGTTCCCCCTCCTAAATCATAAACAATAACAATTTCATTGTCTGAGTTAGAATTTAATCCATATGCAAGAGCAGCAGCTGTAGGTTCATTAATAATTCTTCTAACATTAAGACCAGCAATTTTACCTGCATCTTTTGTTGCTTGACGTTGTTGATCATTAAAGTAAGCAGGTACTGTAATAATAGCGTCAGTAACTTCTTCCCCTATTTTTTTTTCTGTATATTCTTTTAAATAAGAAAGAATCATCGCTGAAATTTGTTCAGGTTTATATTCTTTCCCTTTTATATTAATTACTTCATTTGTTCCCATTAATCTTTTAATGGAAATAATTGTATCAGGGTTTGTAAGTGCTTGTCTTTTTGCAGCTTCCCCTATTAAAATTTCATCGTCTTTAAAAGATACAACTGAAGGCGTAGTTCTATTACCACTTTCGTTTTCGATAATCTCAACTTCTTTGCCACTTCCATAAGCGACAACCGAGTTGGTAGTACCAAGATCAATACCAATTATTTTGGCCATAAATATCTCCTTTGTTTTTATTTAAATGTTTACAACAAGTGTAATAAACAAAATTCATTATATAAAAAATGTATAACTAAATTATACTATAACCATTAGATTAATTAGTATTTTAATTATACATTTACTTCAAAAATACTATTATTGCTTGATTAATCAAGTAATAATTTAAATAGTTTTATTAACTTTCTTCTTTGTCTTTTTTAGGACCATTTGAAACAGTTACAGAGGCAACACGAAGAAGTTTACCATTAAATAAATAACCCGGTTGTCTAATATCAACAATTTTTCCTTTAGGAATGTCATCGCTATCAACTAATTCTATTGTTTGATGAAGATTATAATCAGGATCATCTCCAGGTTTAATTTCAATTTTTTTAACTCCATTTGCTTCTAGAACATTAAAAATGTTATTATAAATCATTCTAAAACCAGTAATTCATTGTTCCATTGCAGGATCTGTTGTTTTAGATTTTAAAGCAATTTCAAAAATATCAATAGTTCCAATCATATCACTCATTACTTTTTTAACAGCAGTTTGTTTAAATTTTTCATTTTCTTCAGATAAACGTTTTTTATCGTTTTCATAATTTGAAAGTAACGAAAGTGATTTTTGTTTTAAAATTTTATTTTCTTCGGCAGCTTTTTCAGAAACAGTAGTTAAAAATCTAATTCTTTTTCCCATTAAATAAATTTTATCTTCTAATTTAGAAACGTTTTTAACTGTTGTAACAAATTGATTATGAGTTAAAAAAGTAATATCAATATTTTTGATATCTTTTTCATAATTTTCTTTAACTTTTTGGGCTTCTTCTTGTTGACTTTGTTTTTCTATTAGATCATTATTTAAATTTACATTTTCTGTTTTTGAATCTACCATTTGTTTAAATTCAACAGTAAATTCTGGAGAAGAATCTATTTCTTGATTAGATTTTGTTTGATTTTTTTCATCTAATTTTGATTTGTTAAAGTTTTCGTTTTTAACTCCATTATGAGATTTTTCTTTTGTTTTACGACTTGGTGAATCAACTATTTTAATTTTAGGTTTTTGTTCATTTGAACTTTCAATATCTTTTGTTGAAGATTTTTCTTTAATTTTTATTGAATTTACTGAAGGATTTCTTTTTTCAGAAGTCTCCGTTTCAACATTTTTTGTTTTTGATTGTAAATTTTTATCAATAATTAATTCATCTTCAATATTTGTTCTCTTAGAATGATTTTTTTGTTTTTTTGGATTATCTTTAATAACTATGTTATTTAAAGAAATCGGTTTTTTATTTTCTTTTTTAATGATTGTCTCTCCTTCTCCACTCTTTTCTCATGATTGTAAATCTTCAATTTCAATCTTTACTTCACTATCAGTTGTTTTTTCCATTAAATCATATTCTTTTAAATAATTTTCATCTTCTTCACTTAAAAAATTTTCTTCTATAGTATTTTCAAGTTCACTATATTCTTCTTCATAATTATATTCTTCATAATTAGCTTCTTCATAATTAGATTCAGTTTCATATTCTTCTTCGTTATATGTTTCTTTAAAATCAGTTTCTTTGTAACTATTATTTTCAGATTTTTGAGTTTTTTCAAATTCTTGAATTTCATCATTTTCTTCATCGCTACTATAATACTCATTTTTTGTTTCTTTTGGTACAACACTTTTCAAATAACTTTCTGTTTTAATCAGTGCAGAAAGAATTTTTTCTTTTGTATTCTTTTTATCCATTTTTTGTCCTTTTAAATAATTTTATGATTATACAAAAATTATAGAGTTACAATGTCCCTTACTAATATTTTAGTATAAAATGAAAATAAATAAAAAACTAAAATAGTTTTAATTTTCTATTTATTATTCATGTTTTTTATTATTTTTCTTGTTTTTTAAAAATGTTTCAACATTTAAAATATTAAGAAGATTTTCATGTTTTTTTAAAATTATTTCTTTTTGAGAATCACTTTTAAAAGTTTTGTTTTCTTCTTTCTTTTCTATTGTAGAAATAACTTTTAGTGAATCATCTTTCATTTCTTCTTTAGAAAATGTTTTTTCTACTTTTGAAGAATTTTTATTTTCACTTTTTTCTTTCTTTTCTATTGTAGAAATAACTTTTAGTGAATCATCTTTCATTTCTTCTTTAGAAAATGTTTTTTCTGTTTTTGAATAATTTTTCTTTTTATTTTTCTTTTTATTTTTGTTTTTATTAGTTTTAGTTGATTTTAATTGTTTTTTAATTTCTTGTTCTTTCTCTTTTTCAATTCTTTCTTCTTCAGCAAGTCTTTCAGCAACTTCTTGTTTTTTAAGAATTTTTTCTTTTTGAGCTTGTAATTCTAACAATTCTTGAGCAGAAAGAGAATCATCATTTTCTTGATTACTATTTGTTAGTGAATTTTCTCCCTCACTTAATTTAGATTCTATTTTATCCAATTGTTTATCTAATTTTTCTTCTTTTTTATGTTTACCTTCACGATTAAGTTTTTTTTTAAATTTAGGTCCTAAAGTATTTCACCTTGAAAATAAATATGCTCATATAGCAAAAAACATAATTGATAAAAATAAAATTCACAAAAGCAAAAAATTTGCTCAATTTGGCATAGATTGTATTAGTAAATTCATAAATTAATTATATCTTTTTTCTGAGTTTTTATCATATTTTTGATTTTTACCTTCAGTAATAAAGGCAACTAATGCTTTTTTATTTTTTTCATAATATTCATGTGCATATTCTTTAAAGTCAGGATTAATTTCATCAAGTCTAACATCTTTAATTTCTTTTTCTGGTGAATATCTAAAATATCGTTCACCAAGAGTTTTAACAGTGAAAAGACTGTAAAAATTCATTTGCGAAAGCATTGAAGCAGAATATAAAATTGAAAATTCATTAGATTGAAAATTACGTAAAACATGAGAACGTTTTGCAGGTTTAAAGTTTGCATCTTCAACAAATGATTGTCCAAAAGAAAGCATTTCAATTTCATCATAATTTTTTTTGAAATGACTAGTTGCAAACATTAGTCCTACTAAAGACGGGTTGTTTGACCAAACCCCACCATCAATAATTCAATCTTCTGTTAATTCTTCCATAAAGGGAGAGAAAAAAAACGGAGCAGCAGAAGAAGAAATAATTGCTTCTTTAAGAAGATATCTTTGGTAACGAGGATTTAATCCTTCAATATTTGGTGAACCAAAAATTACTGGTTTACCTTCATTAAAATTTGTTGCAGTAATTAAAAAAGATTTATTAAATTTTTCATAAAGATCTTTTAAAGTAATATTCCCAAAAAGTTTATTTAATTGTTCTTTTAAAACACGGTTAGAATATTTAGCAAACAATGGAGAATTAATCGTTGTTAAAAAGGTTTCTTTTTCAAACATACGTTCTCCTTCTGCATCAAATTGATAATAAATAGTGTTAGGATGAATATCAAATAAAATCATTGAAATTAAAACAGATCCAGAAGAATTACCTACAAATAAATCAAAATAATCAAAAAGATCGATATCAAATTCTTCTTTTAATTTTTTAATTGCATAAGCAGTAAAATATGCTTTTGCTCCTCCTCCATCAATTGAAAGAATTCTAAGTTTTTTTTTGTCACTATTGTTAAATTTTGTCATTTTTTTTATATGGACCTTTCGTTAGTTCATCAGTTGCTTTTGATGTTTTAGGAAAAGCAATAACCTCTCTAATAGTTTCTTTGTTTAACATAATTGCAAGTAAACGATCAATACCAATTGCTATCCCACCATGAGGTGGTGTTCCGTAGGAAAGTGCTTCCAAAAATCAACCAATATAATAATTAATCTCTTTATCACTAAAACCAAGTTTTTCAAAAATAAAACGTTGATTTTTTGGATTATTAATTCTAATTGAACCACCTCCAATTTCATTACCATTTAAAACTAAATCATAGCTTTTAGAATCGTATTTTTTAATTTCTTCAATATTTTTTTCATTAAAGAAATTTTCATCTAAAGGAGCAGTAAAAGGATGATGAGAAGCACCAATTACATTATCTTCAATTGTGAACATTGGAAAATGTTCCACTCAAAGAAAATTAAATCTTTCTTTAGAAGAAATAAGATCAAACTCTTTTGCTAATTCAACTCTTAATCTACCAAGAAACATTGGTTCTTTTGTAGCTTTAAAATTGAAGAAAATAATTTCGTTATCATTAATCTCTAAAGAATTTATAAAAGTTTCTTCTAGTGGTTTTAACGATGAAGATATTGTTCCTTTTTCTTTTTTAACTCAAAAAAGTAATTCATTTTCACTTTTTGCTTTTTCCACATATTTTTTTAATTTTGAAGTTGATAAAACGATAGGAAGTTTTAAAGAAAAAAGAAATTGATTAGCGAATTTTTTCAGAAATGGATTTGAAGATTGTTCTAAGAGTTTTTCTTTTTTTACCTCTTCAATTAAATAATCAAATCTTGTATCTGGTTTATCACTACCATATTTTAAAATTGCATCTTTATATTCAATTTTAGGAAAAATAGTAGGCAATTCAAAAGACAATAATTCCGTAAATAATTTTTGAAGCATTCCTTCAACAAGTGATTTTACTTCATCTTCAGTTGTAAAAGACATCTCTATATCTAATTGAGTAAATTCCATTTGTCGATCAGAACGAGCTTTTTCATCTCTAAAACATTTAGCAATTTGGAAATATTTATCAACTCCCGAAATCATTAATAATTGTTTATAAACTTGTGGAGATTGTGAAAGAGTATAATTGCTATCTTCAAAATTAGTTGAATTAACTAATAATTCTTTTGAACCTCCAATAGTTGGAACATTAATGGCAGGTGTTTCAACTTCAATAAAAGCTTGAGAATCTAAATAATTTCTAAAAAAGCGATAAACATCAGATCTAAATTTAAGCATCTTAAAATTTGTTGGTCTTCGTAGATCAAGATAACGATATTGCATTCTTTTTTGTTCTAAAGCATCAGTTTTATCTTCAATAATAAAAGGAAGAGAATTCGAAGAAGAGATAACTTTAATCTCAGAAACAAAAAGTTCTAAATGACCATTATTAATTTCTGAATTAATTTCTTTTCTTTTTTTAACAACTCCTTCTACTTCAATTAAGAATTGATTTTTAAGTGTTGAAACAAGTTCAAATAAAGAAGAATTTGTTTGTTCTATTCTTAATTGAAAAATTTCTGTTTGTTCTCTAATATCAATAAAAATTAGCTCGCCTAATTTCCTTATTTTCTTAATTCAACCGTGTAAAGTAACAGATGAATCAATGTAACTATCATCTATATTTTTAAGTCTCATCTTTTTCCTTTTCTTCTTCAATTATTTTTGCAGTATATTTAGCAAGTTTAATTGTAATTTCATAGTTTAATCCAGTAATGATATTACCATCTTTTACAAGATAGCAACTATCATTTTCACTGTCACAATTTCTATCAACTACAATTGCTCCTTTTTTTTCCAAAAAATCATAAATTTCTTGATCATTAAAAGCAATTACTTTTTTGTTTTTTAAAAGCCCATATTGAGCTAAAACTTTTGGTGCTGCACAAATAGAAATAATAATTTTATTAAGGCTTTGAAACACCAATAATATTTCTTTTACTTTTGTATTATCCATAATTGCTTCTATCCCTGGACCACCAGGAAGATAAAGTGCATCAAAGTCTGAAAAATTTAATACTGTTTCAAAATTTGCTTTCTCAAGTTTTAAACCATATTTTGTTGTAACTAATGGCGTTTCACTTACATTATAAAGCATAACTTCATAACCGTATCTTTGAATGGTATCATAAAAAGAAACAAATTCTATATCTTCCATTTGATTAAAAACTAAAATTAATATTTTTTTCATTTTATCCTCTTTATTTTTTTAAAGAAAAAGAGTAAAAGAAAATTATTAACTAACATTCAATTACTCCATAACTATTTTTATGATTTATTGTACTTTTGGTTCTACTGCTTTTTTATCAGCTTCAACTTTTTCAAGATGTTCTTTACGTTGTTTTTCAATTTGTTTGTTTAAATTTTCAACTTCTTCTTTTGTAAGTTTCATTGCAGCATATAGTAAATCATTATAAAATTTAAATAATTTTTGATTTGCTTCTTCAACTGCTTTTTCATTAGTTTCATCAGCTTGAACTTGAAAAACTCTATAATATGATTGATCATAATTCATAAGAATTTTAATTTCTTTGTTTTCCATATCCAATCTTACTTCTCTTAAAGAATCGTAATTAAAAACTTGAGCAGCAACTTCTTTTTGCCCTCTTGCAGTGATTAGTAAAGCACTTTTTCCAATGATAGTATTTTTCCCTATTTGTTGTTTTTTTTCTTTTGTTTCGCTCATTACTAAGCTCCTTCTAAAATTTATTGATACTTATCTCATGGGTTTTACCACTAGATAATTCAATCATTTTTAATACATTATTATCCTCTAAAATAAGCATTGTTAAAAAGTTTTCTTTTATTGCACTTGCTTCTAAAGAACTATATTTTGTATTAACATAATTTACTTTTAAATTATAACCTTTTACTCGTAATTTTGAGGCTACAATAAATAATTGTTCGTCATTTTCTTTGTTTGTTGTTCCAAGATAAAAATAATTATCTTTTAATTTGTTTTGAAAATCAAAATGTTCTAAAATGCGTTCAATCCCCATGGCAAATCCAATAGAGTTTACTGCTAATTTTGAATTAAATTGTTGAATTAAAGTATCATATCTTCCGCCACCAGCTAAAGTTAATTTAGTTTCATAAGAAACAAATTCAAATACTAAATCATTATAATAATCTAGTCCTCTTACTAATTTTTGATCAATTTCATAACGAATATTATTTTTATCTAATAAATCTAATAATGTTTCGAAGCGAAGTTTTTCTTTATTACTGAGAAAATCTCATAAAACCGGAGCTTCTTCTAAAATCTCTTGATCACGATATGATTTGGAATCTAAAATTCTTAAAACATTTGAATGTAAACGTCTTTGAGAATCTTCACTTAATTCTTTTTCAAAAGGAATTAAATAATCTCTCAAGGCATTAATATACATCCCTCTAGATTCTTTATTTCCAAGAGTATTAATTTTTAAAATATGTTTTATTTTCACACGACTAAAAAAAGAAGATAAAAACGAAAGTAACTCTAATTCAGTAAAGATACTATCATCATTAAAGACTTCAACACCGTATTGATAAAATTCTCTTTGTCTTCCTTGTTGTGGTCTTTCGTAACGATACATTGGAGCAAAATAATAATATTTTTGATTTTCATTACGATGAATTAGTCTATTTTCTAAAACAAGTCTTATTGTAGAAGCAGTCCCTTCAGGTCTTAACGCTAAAACTCGATTAGATTTATCTTTAAATTCATAGATTTCTTTTTGAACTATATCGCTTTCTTCTCCAGTAGAACGAACGAATAGTTCTTTTTGTTCAAATGTTGGAAAGATTATTTTGGTAAATCCATATTTATTCGAATAATTTTTTAACACACTGTAAAGATATTCAAATTTAAATGCATCACTACCAAAGAAATCTCTAGTTCCTTTTGGTTTGTTTATCATTAATAATTTATTCCTTTAATATATTCTTCATCAAGATATTCACTATCTAATGATTCTTCATAATATTTTGCAAATACTTTTTTCTCATGGTTTCTTCTACCAATTTCTAATTCTTTAAATTTAGTTGGTAAGATAAATAATTGATTATAAATCATTACTAATGTAAATGTAACTACAAAAACAAAAATTGATAAAGCATAAATTTTAAAGAAAAGAAGTAGTAATAAAGAAGTTGCTATTGTTACAATGAAAATTGAAAATAAAGTTTTTCTTTGTTTTTTGAAAACTTTATCAATTTCATTCTCAATAAAACTATCACTATAATTATCATCTTCATGAAATGGGAATTCTTTCAAGAACTTATTAATTGGTAAAAATTTTAACGCTAAAGAAATTGTTAACATTATTGGAATTACAAAAATAATTGTTGTTGTTATTGGAACAAATAATAATGGTAAAATCATAATCCCTAAAAGACTTTCTAGAACGAAAGAATTCATCATTGCTGTAGCACCTGATCATTTATTAACAAATAAATTAAAGAAGAAAAAGATAATTAAAATTAATAAAATTGTTAAAAATACTTTTTTTATTGAATCAGATGGTAGCACAGATGTAATTGTTTCTGTAGAAGCAATACCATCAGTTATTGAAGAACGATTTGTTTGTAATTCGTAATGATAATTCATCATTCCTTTAACAGTATTAACCTGTCCACCAATATTACTTAAAGCATCATTAATAGCGATAACTTCTTCATCACTAAGATGTTTGTTTGAAAATAAAGAATAACCATATTTATAAACAGTTTCTAAAGAAGGGTCATATGGAAAATCAATAGTTTCTGGATCTGGAAAAACTTTTTCATTTGTATAAAAAGTAGTTCCAAAATTTTCATTAATTGTTTTTACTGAAATATATTTTTTGAAAAGTTTTTTAATTTTTGATTCATCTTTTCTTAACAATTCCATATTGTCGTTGTAATTAATTGGATCTTTATATCCATTTACTCAACCATCAAGACTATTATAGTAATATTCTTTTCCATTAGTTTCTTCTTGTAAGACTCTAACAATATCATATTGAAAATCATTATTGTTTTGTAAAGAAGTATTAAAGCCACCAAATCCAATACTACTTAAAATAATAGAAGCTATAATTCCAAGAACAATTATTATTGAAAATGATAGTATTCCTTTTTTGTTTGCTTTTTTAGCATTTACTTTATCAGCAAAACCAAAATCACTTCATTTTGAAAAACGATGTTGATTAGAAGTAACATTTGCTCTTCCAAGAGTTAAATTTCATTTTTCATTAGAAATTCCTTCTTTTAATGATTTTTTTGAAGTACTTATTATAATAACACTTAAACTCAAGAATGATAAAACTAAAATTAAAGCAAAAGCAATATAAAAAGTTAAAATCATTAATACTAAATTTAAACGAATAAATTCATAAGTAATTAAGATAAAGATTAATGTTGGTAAAACAAATACCACTAATAAGAAAAATGTTTTTGATTGACTTTTAAAGAATTTTTTATATTGATTCTTTCATGAAAGACCATCAATTAAATTTTCTTTTATTACTTTAAGAGAATATCAAGTTAATAATATTGAAAATATTTCAACAATGAATAATCCTAAAACAAACATAATTCCTAGTTGTACTCCAGAAATAAAAGCTAATGATAACATTGTCATCATTACAACTGCATTTCCTGAAGCAACTGTCATTCCCATTAAACCAAATCATCAACCAAAAGTAAAAATAACTAAAATTATAATAATAATAAAGATAATCATGATTATTTTAATAATGATTGGTGATAATTTATTTTGATTGTATTTAATTCCTTTAAGTTTGAAATCGAAATTTGTTCCTGCATTATTAATTCGGTTAACAACCATTTGTGCATGTTGTTTTCCTTGAGGATCTGAAAGAGAAATTGTTTCATCTCTTGGAGCGATTTCACTTTTAACAACATTATATGTTAATAAAAATGGTTTAGCAATTGGTCTTATTGTTTTAGATTGTTTTCCATTTGAATCAGTAAAAGCATATTGTAAAGTTTGACCTTCTGGAATAGTTTCCCCAGTTGCTTTTTGAACAAGAGAATTTAAGGTATCATAACCAATTCATACTTCAAAAAGATTACCTTGAGGATTAGTATCCTTATTGTAAGCGTTTTTTAAAAAAGTTGCTGCTTCACGCATAACTGGTAATGCTTTTGCAGTTGGTGTTAATTTAATATAACTATTACCATTTTTATATTCAACTTTTGCTTTTTCAATTAATTTTGGACTATCTGTTACTTCAGTATTTAAATCCAACATTGAATCAATATTATCAACTTGTGTTCAAGTTTTAATATCAAATTCATCAAAATTATTTGAAGAAGAAGTTGAAGTTTGTTTTATTAATGAACTAGGTTCCGGTGGTGGAGTTGGTTCATTAAATTCAATTTGTCTCGTTTCTGGATTAATTGAAAAAAGATTTTCTTCAGTTGCCGCTCTAAATTCTACATTACCTGAGAAAAATAAAGAAGTGTATAAAGATAATAATTCTTTATTATTAGCAGCTAAAGAACCATTAGAATATTTAACAAAATCACTATCAACATTTTCACTATTAAAAGCAGTTGAATTAACATAATTAGGAATGTAAGTTACTTTTAAAGTATTGCTATCCACAATTGAAACATCACTATTTGAATATCCAAATCATTCAAGTTCATCCATGAAATTATTAGCAATTTTTGATAAAGAAACGTCTTTTGGTTTATTGGTAACATCGATTTCTAACTCTGCAGTTGTTGAAAACATTTCTCCTTTTTTGAAAGAATCAATATTGTGATATTTATATAATCCAAATCCTGAACCAACTAATAAAACAAGACCAATAATAACAAAGAAAGAATTTTGAAAAATTTTGGCAAAAAGCTTTTTATTTTTATTTTGTTTCATTTCTTATTAGAATACTCCTTTTCTATATTTTTTATTTATTTGTATAATATAAGATTTAATTAATTGCTTCTAAAGCAGTTTTAACTGCAGCTTTAATTGCCATTGAAGAATCATCAAGAGCTTTTTTTTCATTATCAGAAACTGGATATTCTAAAATTTTAGCAATTCCTTTACTATTGATAACACAAGGTGTACCAAAATAAATACCTTCTAATCCATATTGTCCAGTTAATTTAGCTCCAACTGCAATAATAGTATTTTGATCATTTAAGATTGCTCTTGTAATATTTGCAAGACTTGCTCCAATACCATAAAAAGTAGCACGTTTACGATTAATAATTTCATATGCTTTTTTTCACACAACTTCATGAATTTCAGCTTGTTTTGCTTCATCAATTCCAGCAGCTTCAAAAAATGATTGAGCATCTACTCCACCAATTTTTGCATGTGCAAAAGTAGAAACGGATGAATCTCCATGTTCTCCTAGAACATATGCTTGAATACTTTTAGGTTCAATATTAAGTCTTTTTGATAATTCAATTAATAATCTTGCAGTGTCTAATGATGTTCCTGAAGAAATTACTTTAGTTGCTTCATAACCGGTAACTTCTTGGTAAACACTGGTCATAATATCAACAGGATTAGAAGCAATAATTGTAACTCCTTTAAAACCATTTTTAACAACTTCTAAAGCAATATTTTTCATAATGATTGCATTGTCTTTAACCATGTCAATTCTTGTTTCACCTGGTTTTTGTGGTCTTCCTGCTGTAATTACTAAAACATCAGCGTCAGAAACTAATTCATAACCTCCTGCTTTAACATTATTAATAGAAGGATCTATTGTTGAAAATGAATCTTCTAAATCAAGTTCATTTCCAATTGCTCCTTCTTTGTTGATATCAATAATTCCAAATTCTTGAGCAATTCCTTGATTCATTGCCGAATAAAGAAAAGATGTTCCAACAGCTCCTGCCCCTATCAGGACAACTTTATTTGTAGTTTTTTTCATAACTTTAACTTTTTAACTTTCTATATAGTATTATTTTTTTGTTTTATAAAATATTTAAAATAGTATATTTTATAAAAACAACCTTTACTATTATTTTAAAGGTTTTTGAGATTTTTAGTAAATGTTTTTTTATAAAAAAAAACTCTTTCGAGTTTTATTTTCATTTAATAAAAGAAATTATTTAAAAATTAATAATTTTCTTTGCCTTTTTTACCTTTAGCAATGGCAATTCCATTGGAAGTACCAATTCTTGTAGCACCTGCATTAACAAGTTCTAATGCTTGATTATAGGTTTTAATTCCGCCCGATGCTTTAATACCAAAATCATCACCAACAATATCATGTAATAATTTAATATCTTCAACAGTAGCACCACCTTTGGCAAGTCCTGTTGCTGTTTTAACAAAATCAAAATCACTTTTTACAATTAAATCTGTAATTAAAATTTTTTCTTGATTTGTAAGTAAAGAAGTCTCAATAATTAATTTAATATTATATCCTCTAGTAATTGAACGAATTAAACGTAATTCATTTTCTAAGGCATCAATATTTTTTTCTTTAATAAAAGATACGTTTGCTACAAAGTCAAGTTCATCTGCACCATCTTCAATAGCTTTTTTCGCTTCGAATGCTTTTGTATCAGTTGTATTTTGTCCTAAAGAAAATCCTATAACTGTACAAATTTTAAAATTATATTTTTTTTCTTCCATTCTTTTTTTTGCATATAGAACCCAAACAGGACTAATACAAATTGAATGAAAACCATATTCGTCAGCTTCTGCCATCAATCGATCAATATCTTTTGAAATAACATCTTGTTTTAAATTAGTATGATCAATCATATGATTAATGTTTAGTTTTTTCATTAATTTTGCTCCTTATTTAATCTTTATGATTATATTACTAAATTAAAATAAATAATCTAATTATTTTAATTAATAAATTAAAATTTAATAACTTTAATAAGTATTTATAAATAAATTATCAAACATTTCCATCATAATCTGAATCGTTAATATCATCTAAATCAAATTCTATTTCTTCATAATCTTCAATATTTTCTTCTAAAATATTTATTACTTCATTTACTTTTAAATCATCAAATAATTTGTCTTTATTATAAGATTTTGTTTCATAAATATCTATTTCTGTAATGTTACTATTTGTTTCTTCAAGAGTATTTTCTGTTAATAGTAAAGGAGTTACTTGCTTTTTTTTACTTTTTTTAATTCTTAAGTTATCTATTTTTTCAATCATTGTTGTTGAAAGTAAAATAGAATTAACATTAATCATTTTTTCAATTGGTTTGAAAATAAAAGTCAATGGTAAGAATAAAGAAAGAAAAAAGGTAGAAGATAAACTAACACTTTGTAATAAAACATCACTTGCTAGTATAGATTTAGAATTTGTTTCTCAAATTCCTATAGAAATAATTAAAACTACTAAAACTAAAGTTAAATAAAAATTTACCCCCATAACTAATGAAGAATTATTAGTTGTTATTAATAACATAGAAATTGGTATATATAGTGAAGTAACTGTTGTTCCGGAATAAATTTTAGCAAAAAATGAATTCTTTTCTTTTTCTGTCTCATTTAACAATAAAAATTCTTTTTCTATATCATCATTAGATAATCCAAAAAGAAAAATTTCTTTTTGTTTTTTTAAATTGTCTTTAAATGAATGTTTTTTATAATTAAAAATAAACAAGAAAAAATAATGAAAAAACATTAAAATTGCGAATCCAAATAAAATTAACGCTATTGAAAGTAAAGCATCAATATATGAAAATGCAAAACTTTTTAAAAATAAAATTGGAATTGATGTAGCAATAACAAAAGGAACTAGTTTTAAAATAACTTTTATTGCTTCAAGAATAAAGAAATTGAAGTTATTTAAAAATCTTTCTATTTCTTTAACATCATCAACATTATTTTGTTTCATAGTTTTCATGACAATAACAAAAACAAAAGCAATACTTATAGAAGCAAGTAATATTATTGGTGAGAAAAGAAAATGAGAAACAAGATACAATTGATCAGCAAAAATTTTAGTTTTCTCTGTAAATAAATCATTATATTTAATATCTTTTCCAAAAGCAAAGAAAAAACCTATTGCTAATAAAATTACAAAGATACTAGAAAGAAAAATTTGAAATAAAGAAAGAAAATTTTTCTTTAATGATTGTTTTTTTCCTTTATTAAAACTTGAAAATATTTTTATTATAGTAGTAAAAATAAGTAAAGGAATCATAAAGGAAAGAAGAAAAATAAAAATTGTACCAATTAAATTTAATCAAAGTGCGACGTCACTTTCCCATTCAGAAACAACATCCACTTCTGATGAAATTGCTTGGTTTGATGAAAGAAAGGCAAAAATTACCCCACCAAATATACCAATTAAAAAAGCAACAAAAAGCACTTTTTTTTCAGGTGCTTTTTTTGCCTTAAATATAGTTAAGATAATTATAGAAAGAATTACAAAGATGAGAGCAACTCATGATTGCCAATTTGATAATTGAAAGTAATTTTCTACTGTTGAAAAATTGTTCACTCTTTGACTCCTTCTTTTGTTAAGCTTTGCTTACTTTTTTAATAAAATCAACATCGCTTTTAGTATCTAAATCTTTAACAAGATCATTTAATTTCTTTTTCGTTGATGAAGAAATTTTTTTCGGTAATTCACCTTTTAATTCAATATATAAATCTCCACGAACTTCACGATTAATAACTTTAAAACCTTTATTTTTAATTCTAATAACAGTATCAGGGGTTGATAATTCAGGAATATTAAATTCAATAATACTTCCAAATAATGGTAAAGAAAACTTACCACCGATAATTAACTTAATTAAAGGTAATGGATATTTTATATATAAATCATTTTTAATACGCTTAAAGTAACGATGATTTTTTACTAAAATTCTAACATAAATATCACCGGATGGACCATTATTAATTCCATCATGAGCTTTTTTAGGAAAACGAATTTCAGATTGATCAATAATCCCTGCAGGAACCTTGATATTTAAAGAAGTTTTATTTACTTCTAATTTTTTTCCTCGACATTGTGAACATGCTGTTTTGATTATTTTTCCAGAACCATTACATTTTTTACATGTTTTTTGAACTTGAACTTTACCAAATAAAGAGTTTTGAATTGAAATAGTTTTTCCTGTTCCGCTACATTCTTCACAAATATGAACATCTTTTTCGTTTTCATATCCTTTTCCTTCACAGACTGAACATCTTTTAGAAATATTAATTGTTTCAACATATTCAAACCCTTTATATGCTTCTTCAAAGGTTATTTTTTTTTCTAGAAAAATATCTTTTCCACGTTGTGGTTGATTAGGATTGCTTCTGAAGTTACCTTGGCCACCAAAGCCTCCTCCTGGAGCACCTCCGCCACCAAATAGATCTTCAAAGATATTACCAAAGCCACCAAAATTAAAGTTTTTTAGGTCTTCAAAAGAGAAGCCACCTTGATTAAAGCCACCACCTTGGTTCATATTTGAAACTCCTTCATGACCAAAACGATCATAAATTCCTCTTTTTTCTTCATCAGATAAAGTTTCATAAGCTTCATTAACTTCTTTAAAAAGTTCTTCAGCACTTTTTTCTTTATTTACATCAGGATGATACTTCATCGCTAATTTTCGATATGCTTTTTTAATTTCTTGTGGAGTTGCAGTTTTTGGCACTCCCAATACTTCGTAATAATCTTTTTTTGCCATACTTACTATTGATCAATGATAGTTTTATCTTCATCTTCCTCTTCGTTTGTTTCAGTTTCAGTTGAATCATCATCAGCTAAATCATCAACTGATGCTCCAGTTTGTTGTTGAGCCATTGACATTGCTTGATTTAAGATTTCATTAATTTCTTTAATTTTTTCTTTTAAAGCATCAATATCATTTGCTTCAATTAATTTTTTAATTTCTTCTACTTGTTCTTTTAATTTATCTACTTGTTCTGAAGGTAAATTTTGCATTTCTGGTTTTTCAAACATTTCTTCAAACATATTGATTAATGAATGTGCTTCATTAACAGTCAATACACCTTCTTTAATTTTTTCATCATTTTCTTTATTTTGTTCAGCTTCGTTAATCATACGTTCTATTTCATCTTTTTCAAGATTTCCACTATTAGTAATAGTAATTTCTTGTTCTTTGTTTGTTTGTTTATCGATTGCTTTTACTGAAACAATTCCATTAACATCAATTGAGAAAGAAACTTCAATTTGTGGAACTCCTTTTGGTGCTGGTGCAATCCCTGAAAGAACAAATCTTCCTAATGATTTATTTTGATTAACCATTGGTCTTTCACCTTGAAGAATATTAATATCTACTTGTGGTTGATTATTTTGTGCTGTTGAGAAAACTTGTGATTTTGTTACAGGAATAGTTGTATTTTTAGGAATAATTGGTGTCATTACTCCTCCTAAAGTTTCAATTCCTAAAGTTAATGGAGAAACATCTAATAATAAAAGATCATTTAAATCTCCTGTAAGAATTGCTCCTTGAATTGCAGCTCCCATAGCAACTACTTCATCAGGATTAATGTTTGTATTAATTTTTTGATTTAATTCTTTTTCTAGTAATTCTTTTACTAAAGGAATTCTTGTTGATCCACCAACTAAAAGAATTTGATTAATTTCAGAAGTTTTAATTCCAGAATCTTTAATTGCATTTTTTGTATGAGTAATTGTTTTCATTACTAATGGTTTAATTAATTTTTCAAATTCAGCTTTAGTTAATTTAGTATTAAAGTGAATTGGTCCTGCTTCGTTTGCTGTTAAGAAAGGTAAATCAATTGAAGTTTCTAATGTTGAAGATAAATCTTTTTTAGTTTTTTCAGCTACTTCTTTCATTCTTTGAATTGCCATTTTATCTTTTGTAATATCAATTCCTGTATTTTTTTTGAATTCTTTAACAAGTTTATCAATAATTAATTCATCAAAATCATCCCCACCTAAGTGATTATCTCCGGCAGTTGCAAGAACTTCAATTGTTCCTTCATCAATTTCTAAAACTGAAACATCAAATGTTCCTCCACCTAAATCATAAACAAGAATTTTTTGTTCTTTTTGTTCATCTTTATCTAATCCGTATGCTAATGCAGCAGAAGTTGGTTCATTAATAATTCTTTCTACTGTAAGACCAGCAATTTTACCAGCATCTTTAGTTGCTTGACGTTGTTGATCGTTAAAATAAGCAGGCACTGTAATTACTGCTCTAGTAATTTTTGTTCCTAAATTTGCTTCTGCGTATTCTTTTAAATGTGAAAGAATTAAAGCAGAAATTTGTTCTGGTTTATATTCTTTTCCTGCAACATTAAAAGTTTTATCAGTTCCCATAAATCTTTTTACAGAAATAATAGTATCTTTATTAGTGATTGCTTGACGTTTTGCTGCTTCTCCAACGATAATTTGATCTTCTTTGAAAGCTACAACTGAAGGTGTTGTTCTATTTCCTTCTTTATTTTCGATTACTTTTGATGTTTTACCATCCATTACAGTTACAACTGAATTTGTTGTTCCTAAATCGATTCCAATTATTTTACTCATATTATTTTCCTTTTTATTTTATTTTTGAACTTTAACTTTGGCTGGTGATAATAAGATATTTTTATATCTAAAACCACTTTCTTGTAATTCAATGATTTCATCTTTATTTAAATCATCGGTTTCACCTAAAACAATAGTTTCATGAAGACGGTGATCAAATTTATCTCCATAGTTAGGTTCTATAATTTCAATTTTTGATGCTAAAATAGTTTCTCTCATTTGATTATAAACCATTTCGAAACCTCGCACTCAATTTTTTACTACCTCTTCTTGACTATCTTTTCCAGAAAGAATTGATCTTCTAAATAAATCAACTTTCGGTAGTATATTTTTCAAGAATGAAATAAATTCTTTGCTAACAACTTCTTCACTTGTTGTATCAGCAGGGTTTTTTTGAATTGATTCTCTGTTTTTTTGATAATCATTCAATTCTTTTTCAAGTTCTTGAACTTTTTGTTTGTAATTTGATTCAATCTTAATTGCTTTTTGTAAACGTTTAATTAAGTCTTCGTCAAACATTGAAGCCTGTAAGATTTTTGTTAATTCTTTAATAATTGCCATATCATCAGAATTAACTTGAACATGTTCATGTTCCTTTTTAGATTCTAAAACTTTTTCATTTAAAAGTTTTATTTTAGTTTTATATGTTGTTTCTAAAGTATTTTTTTCTTTAACTAAAAGATTTTTGTCTTCTTCTAAAAGTTTTTTTTCTTCTTCTAAAGTATTTTTTTTAGTTTCTAACTCAATTTTTTTAGTTTCTAACTCATCTTTTTTAGTTTTTAGCTCATTTTTTTCTAATCCAAGTTTAAACACTTCCTCTTTTAACGAAATATTTTCTTTTTTTAGATCATTATTAATCATTTCAGAAAACATTTCTTTTTGTTTTTTCTTATTTTCATTTTTTTCCATCAATTTAATTTTTTCGAATAAATGAGAATAATTATCATTGTTTTCTGAAAGTTTTTTGTTTGTTTTCCTTAAATTTTGATTTTCAAATTTTAAAGCACTAATTTTATTTCTTAGTTTAACAATTTCTGCTTTTGATGTTTTTAACAATTCATTTCTAGTTGTTAATGAATCTTTGATTTTTTTTAATTTTCTATTATTAATAAAAATCCCATCATTATGTTGTTTAATTTCTGTTTGTTCTTTTATTTCAAAATTTCCTTGTTCAAGAAGTTTTTCTATATTTGAAGCATATAACAATAAATCTTTATAACTTTCAATGATTTCATCTCTTGAAAGTTTTGAAACATAATCAAATTTTTTCTTGTAATCAAGTTTTTTCTTATAATCATGTTTTGTTTTTTCAGCCATAATTACCCTTTCAGTACTTTTTAAGTATAATTAATAATTTAATCTTTTTTTATATTTTTCTAGTATTTCCAAACTAACACACTATATATTGTAATTATATATATAATTAAACATATTTTTATGTTTCGCTAAGTTTTTTTTCAATAAAATATAAAATCTTAAGTAGCACTTTGTAATTTTGATTTTTAGCTCCAAGAATAAAAAATGTATTTGATTTTCCATTAACGTTGAATTCCTTTTTAATTAGAGAATTATCAACAAATTTTTCATCCTTAAACTCTAAAAAAAAAGATAAATGGTTTTTTGAATTTATTTGTTTGCTTTCATCAATTATTTCTCAAATTGATTTTGTTTGTAATAAATGAATTAAATTTTGAAGCATAAAAGTATTTTCAGAAGAATCAACAAAACTATTTACTAAAGAATTTAAATTCTCTACTTTTGGTTTCGTTGCAATGTTAGTTAAAATATTTTTTGTTAAAGAAAACAAAAGATTTTCTGCAACCTTAAAAGTCTCATCGATATTATTAGTAATTGCTGTTAATTTAGTTTCTAATTCAGCAATTGATTCACCTTTTATTTTTTTTCGATACAGTGATAGAGACTTTAATAGATCTTCTTTTAAATCAGCATTAAATGGTAAAATTTGATTTCTTATTTCACCATTAGAAAAAATAAAAATAACATTAATTTCTTCTTTATCTTCGATAATATAAAATGATAAATCTTGAACAGTGACATTATTATATTGTGGTTCTTTTCAAATAATAGTTTTAGTAATCGAAGTAACAAGATTTAAACTTTCACTTAAGACATCATCAATTCTTTTTTCTCTCATTTGAAATAATGCTTCAATTTGAGAAAAAACTTTAGCTAATTTTTCATCTGTTTCAATATCTTTAATATTAATTTGATCTACTTCAAAATTATTAATGAAAAGAACATATGCTTTATTGGTTGGTGATCTCCCTGAAGAATAATTGTTTTTTTTAATGTATTCCATTTCTTCAAGTGTTCTTAACTCATACCTTAACATCGAAGGTGATAATTCTATTTTTGATGCTAAGAAATTTGAAGAAACAGGTTTACTAGTTTTATTAAATTCTTCAATTAAAGCAAATAAAACTTTTTTTTGTCTTTTGGTAATCATTATTTAATTTAAACGATTTTCGACAATAATAAATTCTTCATTTTTCACCATTACTTTGTAATTTTTCATTGGTTCAACTTCACCAAGAATAATCTTATTTGAAATTAAATTTTCAAGGTGTTTTGCAATATATCTTTTTATTGGTCTGGCCCCAAAAATAACATCATAACCGTTTTCAACAACATTTTCAGTAACTAAATCATCAAAACTAAAGAAAAAGTTTTTTTCAAACAATCGCTTTTGTAAAAAAGCGATTTCATTCATTGTTATTTCTTTAATTGCTTTTTGTTTTAAATTATTGAAAGGAACAATTTCATCAATTCGATTAATAAATTCTGGTCTAAAAACTGTAGATAGTTCTTTAATTAATTCGTTTTCACTTAATTTTACTTTAGATTCATTAATTTTACTTGAAAGTAAATTTGAAGTCATAATAATAATTGTATTTTTAAAATTAACTTCTATTCCTTTAGAATCAGTTAACATTCCATCATCCATAATTTGTAATAAAATATTAAAAATGTCTGGATGAGCTTTTTCAATTTCATCAAAAAGAATAATTGAATATGGATGTCTTCTAATAGCATCAGTTAATCTTCCACCTTCATCATAACCAATATAACCAGGTGGAGAACCAATTAGTTTAGAAATTGATTGTTTTTCAATAAATTCTGACATATCAAATCTTAATAATGCTTTTTCTGTATCGAACATTGCTCTAGAAAGAGTTTTTGATAGTTCTGTTTTTCCTACTCCTGTTGGTCCTAAGAAAAGAAAAGTACCAATAGGTTTATCTGGATCATTGATTCCAATTCTTGATTTCTTAATAACATTTGAAACAACACTAACAGCATAATCTTGACCCTTAATTGTTTTTTTAAGTTCTGTTTCTAGATTACTTAATTTTTTTCTTTCGCTTTCAACTAAATTCTTAATAGGAACACCAGTTCAACGAGAAACAATTAAAGCAATAGTATCCTCATTAACTTCTTCTTGTAAAATTGATGTTTTATCAGTATCTTTTTTTAAAAGATTGATTTCTTCATCAATTTCAGGAAGAATAGAATAAGTAATTTTAGCAGCTAATTCTAAATTATTTTGTTCTGCATCAATTAATTCCGCTTCTAATTTATTGCGTTTATCTTTTAATTTTTTAAGTTGATTGATTTTTTTAAGTTCTTTTTTTCAAATAGTTTCTTGTTTTTTAATAATTGGTTCAAGTTCTTGAATTAAAGCTTTAAGTTCAAATAATCTTGTTTTTGATTTTTGATCTGTTTCTTTTTTTAATGATTTTAATTCAATTTGTAGTTGAGTTAATTTTTTTTGATTAAGTTCTAATTCTTCTGGAATTGATTCTAACTCTGTTCTAATTAATGAACATGCTTCATCAATTAAATCAATTGCTTTATCAGGTAAAAAACGATCTTGAATATAACGGTTAGAAAGATTGGCAGCAGACGTAATTGCATTATCATGAATTCTTACTCCATGAAAAGATTCATATCTAGATTTTAATCCTCTTAAAATAGAAATAGTATCGACAACTGTTGGTTCAGGAACATCAATCTTTTGCATTCTTCTTTCTAAAGCAGGATCTTTTTCAATGTATTTTCGGTATTCAATCATTGTTGTAGCTCCAAGCATTCTTATTTCACCACGAGCTAAAATAGGTTTAAAAATATTAGCTGCATCCATTGTGGAATCAGCATTTTTCCCCGTACCTACTAAAGTATGAATCTCATCAATGAAAAGAATTATTTGACCATTAGATTCTTTTAACTTACTAATAACAGCATTAATTCTTTCTTCGAACTCTCCTTGAAATTTAGCACCAGAAATTAATTGTGAAACATTCAATTCATAAATCTCTTTATCTTTTAAAATCTCCGGAACATCTCCTTTAACAATTTTAAAGGCTAACCCTTCGATGATAGCAGTTTTACCAACACCAGGATCACCAACAAGAACAGGATTATTTTTAGTCCTTCTTGAAAGCACTCTAATGATTCTTCTAATTTCTTCTTCTCTTCCAATTACAGGATCAAGTTTACCTTTTAAAGCAAGTTCAGTTAAGTTCCTTCCATACTTCTTTAATAAATCAGGATCTTTTTTTGGATCTTTAAACATATTATTTAAATCAAACATTTTTCCTCCAATTTTTTTCAATTTGTTTATTGATATGGTAATTATAACAAAAAATGTCATATTGACAAATTATTTGACAATATGACATAAAAATTATTTTATAACATTTTTTTAAACATATAATTTCTTTTTAGCTTTAGTTGAAAACATTGTTATTATTATAGGAACAATAGTTAAGCAATATAAAATAGTCAAGAAAAAATTAATAAGTTCTTTTATTGCTAACTTTTTAACAATTTCTACTTCTATACGAAAAATCTTACTTCCAAAAAATAATTTTCCCTGAACAATATCCCTTGAAAGATTTCTTTTAAAAATAAAGAAAGCAAAAACAGAAATTATAAAAATTAAAAGTAAACTAACAATAACATTTGTTTGAATATGACTTTCTACTTTATTAAGAGAAAAATAAATATTATAAGCAAGAGAAATTAACATAAAGAAGAAAACATAAATTCATAAATAAATTGAAAACAATTGGTTTTTTTTAACTCATCGATAATATATAGATAAATCAAAGGTTTTTGTTGCTTCATCATACTTTTTCTTGAAAAGTGAAAATATTAAAAATATATTTTTAATATTTAAAATAAAGAAAAAGAATCCTAAAATTAAAAATGGTAAATAAAATATAAATTTAAATTCTTTAACTTTAAAAAAGAAAAAGAAAGCACCGAAAGTTAGTATTGAAAGAAATAAAAAAATAAAAATCAAACTTAATAATCTTCTTTTTTCATGTTGATAAAAAATAGAATTTTTATTAATAAATTCTCTTTCATGATTATTTTTACTAATTGTCATTTGTTTTTAATGCTTTAATGAAAGCTTCTTGAGGAATTTCCACAGACCCAATCATTTTCATTTTTTTCTTTCCACGTTTTTGTTTTTGTAAAAGTTTTTTCTTTCTAGAAACGTCTCCACCATAAAGTTTAGCAGTTACATCTTTACGATATGCTTTTACAGTTTCTCTTGCTAAAATTTTCCCTCCAAGTGCAGCTTGAATAGGAATTTCAAAATTTTGTCTAGGAATTAAATCTTTTAATTTTGATACTAAATTTCTTCCCATAAAATATGCATGAGAACGATCAACGATTAATGAAAAAGCATCAACTTTTTCGTTATGAATAAGAATTTCCATCTTCACTAAATCTCCAACTTTATAATCAATTAATTCATAATCGAAAGAAGCATACCCTTTAGAAATTGATTTAACAGAATTAAAAAAATTAAAAACCATTTCATTTAAAGGCATTTCATAAATTAAAGCATTCATTGTTTCTGAAACTGTTTCTAATTTAATATATCTTCCTCTTTTTTCATGAATTAGTTCCATTAATTTCCCTACATATTCTTGTGGAGAAAAAAGTGAAAGGCGAACGTATGGTTCTTCAATTGTATGAATAAAAGTTTTATCTGGAAAATCTGCTGGATTTTGAACATATTTAACAGTTTTATTTGTTAACGTTAAACGATAAATTACCGATGGCGCAGTAGCAATTAACCCAATATTAAATTCTCTTTCAATTCTTTCTTGAATAATTTCTAAATGTAGTAATCCAAGAAATCCAACTCTAAATCCATGACCTAAAGCTTGTGATGTTTCTTTTTCATAAGAAAGCGAAGAATCAGAAAGAGAAATTTTTTCTAAAGCTTCTTCTAAAAGTTGATATTTTGAAGCATCAATAGGATAAAATCCTGAAAAAACCATTGGTTTAAGTTGTTTATAACCTTTTAATGGTTCGATGTCATTATTAATATGAGTAATTGTTCCACCTACTAAAGTGGATTTAATATCACGATTGTTAATTACAATTCAACCAACTTCTCCAGAAGTAATCTCATTTGTAGTTTGTTCTTGAGGAACAGAAAATCCAAGATCAATGATATCAAATTTAGAATCTGGTTTTTGAACAAATTTTAAACGATCATTTTTTTTAAGAACCCCTTCAACAACTCGAACAAATAAAACAATTCCCCTATAAGTATCATAATAAGAATCAAATACTAATGCTTTAAGAGGTAAATCATCCTTTACCTCTGCATTAGGAACTCGATCAATAATTGCATCAAATAATTTATCAATATTTAAACCTTTTTTAGCACTCACAAGAATTGCTTCACTTGCATCTATTCCTAAAGTCTTTTCAATATCCTCTTTAGTTTTTTCAATGTTAGCATTTTGCATATCAATTTTATTGATTACCGGAATAATTTCTAAATTATTTTCTAAGGCTAAATACATATTAGCAATTGTTTGTGGTTGAACACCTTGTGTAGAATCAACTACTAAAAGAGCTGCTTCTGAAGAAGCAAGTGATCTTGAAACCTCATAAGTAAAATCAACATGACCTGGTGTATCAATTAAATTTAAGATATAATCTTCTTTTGTTCTAGGGTCTTGATAATTTAAACGAACAGAATTTAATTTAATAGTAATTCCACGTTCACGTTCTAACTCCATAGAATCTAAAATTTGTTCTTGTTTATCTCGCTCACTTACTGCTTGACATGTATCCAAAATACGATCTGCTAAAGTTGATTTTCCATGATCTATATGTGCAATAATGGAAAAATTTTTGATTTTCTTCATTTTCTTCTCTATCTTTCTATTTTAAACTTCATTAAAGGTTTAAAAAAATTCTTGTTTCCGTTTTTAAATGCTTTAAATGTTGTGGGTTTTTTTCCAGGAATAATAAATTCTTCAATCATTAAAACTCCTACTTTAGTTTGTACAACAATATATTCATCTTGCAATGAGATAATTGTTCCTGGATTATATATTCTTTTATCAAGTGGAAAAGAATTATCGTATAATTTTGCTTTAATTATTTTAATTTCCTTATCTTCAAAAATAGTATATGCTAGTGGTTTTGAATTTAATCCTCTAATTAAATTTAAAATATTAATTGCAGAATCATTTCATAAAATAAAACGATCATCTTTTTTAATATTTAATCACTTAATCACTTTAGTTTGATCTTGTTTAATTGGTTGAGGATTTATAACTACGCTTGTAAAAAAATCTTCTAAAAAAGTATCTTCAATTAGTTTTCCTAATTTTTCATACAAAATATCTAATGTATCATTTTCATTAATTAAAATTTTTTCTTGAGAAAAAATATCACCAGCATCCATTTCATCGATCATTTCCATAATTGAATATCCTGTTTCTTTTTCTCCATTAATGATTGCTCAATGAATTGGTGCACCACCTCTTCCTTTTGGCAATAATGATGTATGAATATTAATTGGCTTAATTTTCGCTCATTGCAATACTTTCTCACTTAACATTTGTCCGAATGAACAGGTAATAATGTAATCCACTTCGTATTTTTGTACTAGTTTAATATCTTGATTAATTGAATTAGTTTTAAAAAGAGATAAATTATTTGCTTCAGCAAAAGTAGCAACTGGAGTTGGAAGAAGAGTTGAATGACTTCTTCCTATTGCTTTATCTTTATTAGTAATAACAACTTTTATTTCAATTTTTTCATTTAATAATGTTTTTAAGGCATTAATGGAAATATCTGAATTTCCTAAGAATGCGATTCTAATTTTTTTCATGCTTTTCTTCTACTTTACTTTTTTTATTAATTCTTGAAAAATACCTACCATTGATAAAGTGTCATATTTACAATATTCCAACATATTAGGTCTAATTTCATTTCATCTTTTTCTTGATGTTTCGTTTTTTTCACTTAATCAATATTTACATTGAGCGGAAGATTGATCACCTTTACGCACAATTTCATCTAAATCTTGATAATTTAAGTTAGTGAATAATTTGGTAACTCCTTTGATAGAATATTTTCCTTTTAAATTTGGATGATAATAGTACATTTCTTTAAAAGGAACCATTAAATCAATTATACTATTATTAATTTTTTCTAATTTAGTTTTAACTTCTTCAGAAAGCATCTTTTTACCATCTAATGCTTTTTTAATTACCATTTGTTCAAAAGCTTTATTATAGGCAACATAAGTACCAAAACCAAATTCAGTTAAATCTTTTACTAAATTAACAAAAAGATCTTCGTAAAAATTTTCTTGATCTTGAGCTAAATACTCACGATGAGTAAAAGTTTTTTCATCTAAGTAATCAAGTTCATCTAAAGAATGAATAACATGAATAGAATATTGATAAGGAACTTGTTCATAAGGAGAAGCATTATTTATTTTAGGAACAGCAAAATTAACTGCTTCAAAATCAAACATATAGATAGGTAATTTATAAAGTGATAAGTGTTCTTTAATTTTTTCTATTTCTATATGTTCACTTTGATCTATTGTTGCATCTTTTTGTATTAACCTTAATAATTTATTGTTTCTTAAATATAATTTACGATCATTATTTCGTTTATTAACAATTTCTTTAGGATCAATTTTAGAAGAAACTAAAAATTCATCAGGAACCTCTTCAATTAATCTATACTTATGTTCATAAAATAAATTGGTTTTTTTTGAAATTGAGAATCCAGAATCACCACGATAATTAAATAATGAGTTATCTTCTATAATTCCTGCCTCTTCATAATAATATGGAAGATATTCGTTTGTATGAAAAATATTTAATTTTTTATCAATATCTTCTTTTGGTTTATCATCTCTTGATTGAATTTCAATAATTTTATCGAAAATTAAATCAAAATCATTATCATGTTCTAATTTAAGAATATTTTCAAGTAAAGGTTTAGATTTACTTTTTATATCTCCAAATTCATCTCTTGTTGGTCTTGAATTATAATATGAATCAGAAATTGATAAAAGTTCAAGAACTTGTTCTTCAATTGAAAGTTTTTGATTGTAATTAAAAGCATTATTTAAATGCATTAAGCGAAAATGAAAATGATTTAAATCAAAAAGTTTACTTAAAATAAAATGTTGATAAGATAAGTCATACATATGTTCTTTTAATGCTTCAGTTACCGCTTTCACTTCAATAACTTTAATAATTCCATTAGATTTAATAATAATATCTGTTCTTAAAGTAAAATCTTTATAAATAAAAGGTGCTTCAAAAATAAAAAAATTATCTTCTTCTAAAATAATTCTTTTTATTTCAGCAATTAATTTACCATCACTTAAATCTCATACTGTAGAAAAATCATATTCTTTAAAATCAGAATATTTTTTTCTAAAGAATACTTTTGATAAATCAGATACTTCATTACCGTCCAAAATGGTGCTAGGAATATCTGTATTCTTAATTTCTTTTGGATTAATTAATTGTTTTGATCGATAAGGATTTAATTTTTTTAAAATAGGAAATCTTTTCATTTCTTTTATAAAATTATCATTTTGTAAAAGTCAAACGCTGGTTTGACTTTCAAAATAATTTTTAAATGCTTGCTTAGTTAATTTTAGTTTTTTGTTCATAGGAATTTCTTTTACTTTTTTTATTTTTATTATATAATTTTAGTAGTTGTAAAATGATAAAAATAAATTTAGTAGTTTTTTAACAAATCTCTTTGTAGTAGTTGTGATTTGTATTTATTTTGTCAAATTGCAACACTAGTTTAAATTATCAAATTTAGTAAAATTCGATAATCAAATAAAAAATAAATTATTTTAAACAATTTTTTTAATAGATGATTTATTTTTAAATAGTACTACAATATGTTTTTCTAAATTTTTTTAAACTAGTCTTAGTAAAAACTAAACGAATATGGTCGCATAATTTTGTGAGTTTGATTACTTATAGAATTATGCATTTTTTATTGTCTTAAAAATGAAAAGAAAATATAAATTACCATTAAGTTTGTTATAATTTTTTAGATAATACAATTAGCAATTAGATTGTAAATATTAATTAATTGATTTAAAAAATAATTTTGAAAGGAAGATCATATGGCAAATATAAAATCAAACGAAAAAAGCAATAGACAAGATATTAAAAGAAATGCTAGAAATAAAGCTTACAAATCAGAAATTAAAACTGCTGTTAAAAAAGCTAATGCTTCTAATAATGAAGAAGATATCAATAGTGCATTAAGTTTAATTGATAAAGCTGTTTCAAAAGGTGTTTATAAAAAAAATAAAGCTTCAAGAATGAAATCTAAATTACAAACTCCTCTTGCATCAAACACAAACTAAAGAAATATATAAATGCATTTAATCATTAATGTATTTTTTTATCATAATTTTTAAAACCCACCCTAAATTATCTGAGTGGGTTTTTTTATTAAATTTTATTTACGTTTATTGATAGCAAAATAATTTTTTGAATTACCAATTTTTCAATATCTTGAGTTCTATTTTTTAAAAAAATTTCTCTTAAGTTTACAAAAAATAAATGAATTTTCATAATTTCTTTGATAGAATAATATCCTAAAATATTTTCAAACTCTTTATATAATTTATTTGCACTAAAATCGCTTTTTTTATTAATTTTAATAAAATAGTTTTTTCAAGAATAATATAAAATAATTTTATTAAGATTCTTAATGAAATAATCTAGTTGTACATAAATAGTTTCTTTTTTCATTGTTTCTTCTAAAAAATAAGCAAAGTTGCTTGTTTTCATAAAAAAGAAATTATGAAAAAAATTAAACTGTTTATTTTTTTCAGGAACAAAAAGAATATCTTTATAAGTAAAAGATGAGTTTTTAGGAATAAGTTTAATTTTCTTAATTTCATTTTCAATCATATTCATATCATTAAATGTAATTAATCTTTTAACAAGATTTTTTTCTTCTTCTATCTTATTTTCTTTTAAAATACTTTTTACTGTTTTATTTAATTCTCTATTACTAAATTCATCAAAAAGATAAATATTTTCAATACGATAATTATCTTTTAATGTATCAATAATTTTATCAGTAGTAATCACAATGATTAGATTTTGAGAAGAATTAAATAAAGAAATATTTGCTTTAAAAGTTGATCATTTTTTTTTATCTTCATCCTTTTCCTCTAATTTAAGAAAAATAATTTTCTTTTCCTTAGTAAAAGTTCTAGATAATGCTATATTAAGAAAAGGAAAAAATTCTTCTTCGTAAGAAAAAGAATATTTCTCCACTTTAGTAAGTTTATTTTTTTCAATTAATTCTTTAATTTTAAGTTTATTTAAAAAAGAATTTTTATTATTCATTATTATTAACATAAATAAATTATATCTTAGAGAGATAAAGTTAATTCTAAAATTTTATTCAAATTTTAGTTTTTTTTATAAAAATTAAAATAAAAAAAGCAAGAATTATATCTTACTTTTTTATAATAATAAATTTGTTTATTCTTTCAACTTGTTAATAACTTCATAACAACGTTGACATACATTTTTTTCTTGATGAAATTCTTCTTCAGAAAAGAATTTTCAACATCTATCACATTTTTTTAATTTTTTATCTTGTGAAATAGAAATCATTATATCTTTAACTTCATCTGTTTCAATAAGGGTAACTTTTGCTACCATTAGTGCTTGTTTTAGAAGTTCTTCTGATAAAATTAAAAAGTTTTTAGGAACCTTAATTTCTAAAACAACTTCTAAAGTTTTTTTAATATCTTGTTCTTGACGATAGTTCTCAAAAATCTTAGTAAATTTATTTTTAATTTGGAAAAAATTTTCTCCAAGTTCAAGAAGATTATAAATAGATAAATGTTCAAAAGAAAAGTTTTCTAAAAAAACAGATTCTTCTTTACCAATATTTCTATACGCTTCTTCAATAGTAATTGGAATAAAAGGAGCGAGAACATAAAAGAAAACATTAATGATTTCTTTTAGTGTTCTAATAATACCTAATCTTTGTGGATTATCGCTTTCATAAGTATAAAGGATATCCTTAGCATAGTCTAAATAGAAAGCTATATAACCATTTGCTACATCATAAAGAAACTCTTTAATAATTGCGTTAAAATTTCCTTTTGAATAGTTTTCTAAAGAATTTTGATAAAACTGATTTAAATTACTTAAAATGATTTTATCAATTTCATTTAGTGAAGCTTTTTTTGTTTTTTCAAGAAGTTTTTCATCACTACCAATGTTTCCTAAAATAAAACGCATAGTATTTCTAATTTTTTTATAATCATTAATAGTTTGCTCAATGATTTCATCAGAAATTTTTAAATTATCTTTGTAATCACTTCTAACTACTCATAGACGAAGAATATCAACTCCATGCTTAGAAACAATTTCCAAAGGATCAACAACGTTTCCAAGAGATTTTGACATTTTTTGACCATTACCGTCAATAACAAAACCATGAGAGAAAACTTTTTTAAAAGGACTTTCATGACGAGTGATTGTTCCAATAATTAAAGAAGAATTGAATCATCCACGATATTGATCTCCACCTTCTAAAATTAAATCAATTTTTTTATCACCATAAAGTACATAATTTGAAGATCCAGAATCAAATCAAACATCAAGAATATCAGTTTCTTTACGATAATTAGTTTTTCCTTTTATTCCTGCTTCTTCAAGCAACTCTTCAACAGAAATATTATGTCATCAAACAATACCAAATTCCTTAATATTTTTTAAAACTATTTGACGAATTCTTTTATCATCAAATGGATTTCCTTGTTCATCAAAAACCATAGGAATAGGTACTCCTCATGAACGTTGTCTTGAAATACATCATTCCTTACGATCTTGAAGCATTTTAGTAATTCTAGCTTTTCCTCATGAAGGTTCTCATTCTGTATTTTGTGCAGAATTAATTAAATCATCATTGATTGTTTTGAGAGAAACAAATCATTGTTTGGTTGCAAGAAAAACCAAAGGTTTTTTTGTTCTTCAATCATGTGGATAAGAATGTTCAAATTCTTGAAAATGAAATAAAGTTCCTTCTGTTTCTAAATCAGAAATAATTTCTTTTTCAATATCTTGATAAAATTTTCCAAAATATTTTCCTTCAACTTTAATTGTTCCGTCTTCTTTTAATGCAACTTTTAATGGTAAATCAAACTCTTTAGTGATTAAAAAGTCATCCTCTCCATGTCCACCAGCAATATGAACAATTCCTGTTCCACTCTCAACAGTAACATGATGTCCATAAACAATTTTAGATTTTTCTAAAGTTAAAGGATTAATAGCGTCTTGACCAATAATACTCTCAACATTAAATGATTCAACAAAAGTAAATTTAATTCCTTTTGCTTTTTCAACAGAACTAACTAATTCATCAGCGAGAAGATATGTTTTATTATTAAATTTATAAATAGAATAAGTTATTTTTTTCCCAAAAGCAATACCGACATTCGCTAATAAAGTTCAAGGAGTTGTAGTTCAAATTAATGCAATTAAGTTATCACTAATTTTAAATTCTACAAAAATAGAATTTGATGTAATGTCCTTATACTCAATTTCAGCTTCTGCAAGTGCTGTTTGAGAAGATCATGATCAATAAACAGGTTTTAAATCACGATAAATTAAATTTTTATCATACATTTGATAAAAAACTTCAAGTTCTTTAGCAATATAATTGTTTTCTAAAGTTAAATATTTATCTTCGTAATTTGTAAATAAAGCAAGTTTTTGAAATTGTTTAAGTTGATTTTGTTGTTGTTTTAAAGCATAATTTCTAAATAATTTTAGTGCATCTGCTTTTTCAGTTTCTTTAGTAACTTTTCCTAATTTTTGTAAAGCGTTTTCAATAGGAAGTCCATGAGTATCTCATCCAAATTTTCATTCAACCTTTAACCCATTTAGGGCATTATGGCGAATAAAAATATCTTTTAATATTTTATTCAGTGCATGTCCAGCATGAATGTTTCCATTAGCATACGGAGGGCCATCATGTAAAATGAAAAGACCATTGTTTTTGGCATTTACTTTTTCAAATAAATTATTTTCAATGGCTTTCTTAATAAATTTTGAATCTTTTGAAGTTAAGTTACCTCTCATTTCAAAAGATGTAGATGGCATTAATAATGTTTTCTTAAAATTCATATATTAATATTCTACAATATTTAGTGGATTTATTGTTGTTGATTTCTATTTTTTTCAATTAATTGATGAACTTTTTTAAGAACTAAAACTAAATAATCTTCATCAACTTTTTGAGATGGTAATAAAACTGCAACATTTTTACTTACTTTACGATAATCACCTTTTAGAGAAAATAAAGTTCCAGAAACAAAATCACGAATTCTTTCAAAATCTGTAGGAGAAACTTCTTCAAGATTAAGGATAACAATATTATTTTCCATAAGTCTTTGGGCAATAATTTTTGCTTCTTTAGAATAACGTGGTTTAATTAAGATCGCACGTTGTTTTGTAAGTTTATCTTTTTCAGATTCGACTTCTTGCTCACTAGTCATCATATCTTCATTAACTTCATCTATTGGTTTACTTTTAGCAACAACTTCTTTTACATAAGTTTTTTCTGATTCATTTACAGGTTGTTTAGCTTCCATAGGTTTAACCTCTTCAACTATGGCTGGGGCTGTTACTTTTAAATCAGAAACCTTAGTTACTTCTTCACCTTCAATCATTAAAGGTTTATTTCTATTTTCATTTGTTTCTTCTGGAACAGTGAAAAAGTTTTTCATTTTTCTTTTAAAATTTGTTCAAAATGCCATATTAAAATACCTCAAATTCTTTTGTATCATCATCGAATAAATCAAACTCTAATAATCTCTCATTAGTAAAGGAATCTTCAATATAATCATCATCATTATTTCCAAAATTTTTAGATTCTTCTTGAACCGGTTTTTGATATTGCTCTTGAACTAGTTGTTGATCTTGTCCTTGAACTGGTTGTTGATATTGTCCTTGAACTGGTTGTTGTTGATATTGTCCTTGAACTGGTTGTTGTTGATATTGTCCTTGAACTGGTTGTTGTTGATATTGTCCTTGAACTGGTTGTTGAGGATTTTGATATGATTGACCTTGTCCTTGAACTGGTTGTTGTTGATATTGTCCTTGAACTGGTTGTTGAGGATTTTGATATGATTGACCTTGTCCTTGAACTGGTTGTTGAGGATTTTGATATGATTGACCTTGTCCTTGAACTGGTTGTTGAGGATTTTGATATGATTGACCTTGTCCTTGAACCGGTTCATTATGTTTTTGTGCTAAATCAACATAACTAGTTTTTTGATTCTCTAATGAGTTTGCAGCTTTATCTTGATGAACTACTTCACTAGTTGATTGTTCTTTGTTTTTTTGTGAATCATTCATATTTACTTTGTATGAATCAATATTTGCTGGATCGTAAGATTTTTTTTCTTTATCAGCATTTTTTTGATTAGCTGCTTGTTGCTTTAATTGTTCAAGTTTTTTAGTTTGTTTTTCTGCAATACTTTTTGTTTTTTCGTCTCTTATTGCTTCAAACTCTTCAGTAACTTCATCGTACATACGTACTTCATTTAATTGTCTTGTTACTTTTCTATATTTTGAAACTTCTTTTCCATTTTCAGAATTAATTCTAGCAATTTTAATACGTTCTGATTTAGTAACTGATAGTCCAGTAGCAATTACTGAAACAACAATTTCTTCTTCAAGTGCATCATTAATAGTAACTCCAAAAATAATATCTAATCCATCTCCGGCATTTTCTTTAATTGTTTCAATTGCTGTATTTGCTTGTTCAATTGAAAGTCCAGTTGAAGAACCGGCAATATTAACAATAGCATTTTTAGCACCTTCAATAGAAGATTCTAAAATTGGTGAATTAATTGCAGCAAGTGCTGCTTCTTTAGCTTTATCTTCACTACTTGAACGTCCTACTCCAATTAGAGCAAGTCCTTGTTGTTCAATTACAGTTCTAACGTCAGCAAAATCTAAATTAATTAATGAGTGTGAATTAATTAAATCAGTAATTGTACGAACCGCTTGTTTTAAAATTGCATCTGAATATTGAAATGATTCCATTAAAGGAATTGTTCCTAACTCCATTTTTAAACGATCATTTGAAATGATAATGATTGAATCAACATTTTTTTTGAATTCTTCTAAACCAATAACAGCATTTTGCATTCTTCTTTTTCCTTCGAAAACGAATGGTGTAGTTACTATTCCAACTACTAATGCACCTGTATCTTTGGCAACTTTAGCAATAATAGGAGCAGCACCTGTTCCAGTTCCACCACCCATTCCTGCAGCAACAAAAACTAAATCGTATCCTTCAACAGCTTTTCTAATTTCTTCAATTGAATCGTTTGCTGATTTTTCTCCAATATCTGGATTTGCACCAGCACCAAGACCTTTAGTTAAATCTTTCCCTAAAACTATACGTTTTTCAATTGGTGAAGTTTTAAGCACTTGAATATCTGTATTAGCAATAATAAAGGTTAACCCCTTCATATCATCTTCTACCATCTTATTTACGGCGTTGTTTCCTCCACCTCCGACACCAACAATGGCGATTTTAGCACCATTCATGATATCTTCATTTAAAAAATCATCATTCATAATTTCTCCTTATTTTCTTTTTGGTTTGTTTCTTA
>CAMZOE010000014.1 GCA_947330515.1 uncultured Mycoplasmataceae bacterium | reverse complement strand
TTTATCATTTAAATATTTTGGTAATATTTCATTTATTTTAGTAAATATTTCTTGGTTTGTTGTGTAATTTAAAGGATTTTCTATTTTTTTATCTTCAATAAAATCACTTAAATGACTTTCTCCTTTAACAGAAATTGATTTATCTAGACTACTTGGATCGATATTAATTAAACGAATTTGATTTATTTTTTTCTCAGTAAATCCTTCACCCATTTCTTTTGCTAATTCTGCATCAGTTGGTTGTCTTCCAAGTTCTTGAATCAATTCTCGATTAATTTTTGATAGTTTATTAATTGTTTCTACCATATGTACTGGAATTCTAATTGTTCTAGCTTGATCAGCAATAGCTCTTGTTATTGATTGACGAATTCATCATGTAGCATAAGTTGATACTTTAAAACCACGTTCATATTCATATTTGTTTACTGCTTTAATTAAACCATTGTTTCCTTCACTAATTAAATCAGCAAATGGCAACCCTCTAGTTTTATATTTTTTAGCAATATTAATAACTAAACGTAAATTTCTATTTATAAGTTCATCTTTTGCTTTTTTTCCTTCATATTCTTGAAGTTTTGTAGCATCAGGTTTTTTTCCAATTTCCATTTTAATTGCTAGTTCTTTTTCTTCTGCAGAAGTTAATAATTTACCATATTTTCCTACTCAACGCATATATCACTTAATGTGATCTGTTGTATCTGATAAAGTTGTATTTAGTTTTTCTTCTTCAATTTTTTGAAGTTTACTATTTAAAAGTACATTTTGTGCAGCTTTTAAATCTTCGGGAGTAATTTCACTTTGTGGCATTAACTCTAATTCTTTTTTAGAAATAATTTTATCTTTAGAAAGTTTTTCAAAAAAAAGAGAACTTTCTTCATCACTTAAAACAATTTTTTCTTTTTCTAATAATTTATATACTTCTTCAACATTAAAAGAGATTTTTTTTGATTTTTTTAATGATGCTTTTAATGATTTGATTGCTTTTAATTGTTCTTTAGAAAGTGTTGTAATTGTTTTTTCAACTTTATTTTTGGAATTCTTTCCATTAATTTTAACTTTTGAATTATTTATAAATGCTTCGTTGGCTTTATTTGATGTTTTTAAAATTTTGTTATCTTCTTTAGAACGGTTTTCTTCTTCGGCTTTATTTTGAATTTTTTTTGCTTCAAGTTCTTTTGCAGTTTGTTCAAAATCAATTTCTTGAAATTTTTCACTATTTTTATTATAGATAATAAAACGTATTTTGTGTTTTAAGGCATATGCTTTTGCCTTTGCTTTAGTATCTATATATGAACCTTCAAAGGAGTTTTTTTTATTTCCTTCTTTTTTAGCTTCTCATTTACCATTTTTTTCATTAAATTTAACAATAATTTTATCGTTTTTGTTCATTTTTTCTTTTCCTTAAAAATTAATAATACTGTGAATATTTTGATTTTTTAATCATCTTAACTTAATTTATATTTTTTCTTTTTGTTTTTGTTTATTTTTTTCTTTTGTATCTATTTTTTTTTGTTCAATTTGTTGTTTTTTTTCATTTATTTCTTTTGTTAACTTGTCATTTTCTAATTTTAATTTTTCAATTTTTTCAATTATTTCCATTGTTTTTATTTTTGTTTTTAATTCTTCGTTATCGCTTTTGAAAATAAGTTTTATTGCATATTCTTTAATATTTTCATTTTTATTATTTGACATAAAAGGTTCCTAACTAATAATTTTAAAATTATTATTTTATTATTTTTCAATCACTCTAACATCATTTAATTAATTTTTATACATATAAAAATTAATTATAACATTAACATGTTATGTATTTTCTTTTAAAAAAATATTTTTTTAAAAGAAATTTAACTATAATCAAAATTTTATTTTTTATCTTAACAAAACAAATTTTCTTTATATATAATTATATAAATGAATTTAAATGTTTTGAAACAATTAAATCAAAAAAATAGAAAGAACAATAATCAAATATATGGAAGAAAAAGCAAAAATTAACAGTTTTATTAATTTCTTAAAAGAAAAAGGATTTATTTATTCAGGAAGTGAAATTTATGGTGGATTATCTAACACTTGAGATTATGGTCCATTAGGTTCTTTATTAAAAAAAAATCTAAAAGATTTATGAATTAATAGTTTTATTTTTCAACAAAAAAACAATTTTTTATTAGATTCTTCAATTATGTTAAATAATAAAGTTTGAGAAGCATCTGGTCATGTAGAAAAGTTTAATGACCCTCTTATTGATTGTAAAAAATGTAAATCAAGATTTAGAGCAGATCATCTTGTTGAAGAAAATACTCAAATAAAGACTGGTAATTTATCAATTAAAGAAATGGAAACAATTATTAAAGATAAAATTTCTTGTCCTAAATGTCAAAGTAATAATTGAACAGATGTTAGAGAATTTAAATTGATGTTTGAAACATCAAATTCTAAAACTAAGAGTGATTTAATTTATCTAAGACCAGAAACTGCTCAAGGAGTTTTTATTAATTTTAATAATTATAAAAATGGTAAATTTGGAAAATTACCTTTTGGAATTGGACAAATTGGAAAAGCTTTTAGAAATGAAATAACTCCTGGTAATTTCATTTTTAGAACAAAGGAATTTGAACAAATGGAATTAGAATATTACTTTCATGATTTAGGTAATGGTAATGATTATTTTGAAGAATATGTAAGTGTTGTTGAAAAATTTTTAAAAAAAGTGGGAATTGCTGATAAAAATTTTCGTCTATTTGAAGTTCCAAAAGATGAGTTAGCCCATTATTCAAAAAGAACAATTGATTTTGAATATAATTTTCCTTTTGGATGGGGAGAATTATTAGGGATTGCCAACAGAGGAAATTTTGATTTAACTAATCATAGTCAACATTCACAAGAAAAACTAAATTATCGTTTAGAAGATGGTGAAGTTATCATTCCTTCAGTAATTGAAACTTCAATTGGAGTAGAGAGATTATTATTTTCTATTTTATGAGAAGCATGAACTAATAAAACTGAAAATTATTTTCCTATCCCTCAAGAAATTGTTCCTTATAAAATGGTTTTTCTTCCGTTAACTAAAAATGAAATTGAATTAACTAATAAAATTATTGAAGAGATAATTACTCCTTCTAAAGTATTTTCAAATATTTTAGTTTTTGAAAAAGGAAACATTGGTAAACGTTATAAACATGCAGATGAATTTGGAATACCATTTTCAATAACAATTGATCAAGAAACAAAATCTCTTGATGGTGAGGTAACAATTAGATTCGCCAAAACTAAAGAACAAATAAAAATTAAGATTAAAGAATTAGAAGATTTCTTTTTTAAAAATTAGAAAGGTGAAAATGAAAACTATTGATGAACTAGTTAAGTATTTTAATGAAGAAAAACCAATTCAAGAAATTATTGGTAATTATATCGATTTAGAAAAAAAGGGGAATAATTATTGAGCAATTTGTCCATTTCACGAAGATACAAAACCTTCTTTATCTGTTTCACCAAGTAAGAAAATTTTTAAATGTTTTTCTTGCGGTTCCGCAGGAAATGCAATTGTTTTTGTTCAAAGATTTAAAAATATTTCTTTTTTAAATTCATTAAAAGAAATTTCATCATTGTATGACATGGATGTTAGTTCAATCATTAAAACTAAAGTAAAAGTTTATACAGAGACACAAAAATTAATTTTTCAAATTAATCAAGCGGCTCTTGATTTTTTCAGTTTTCAATTAGAAAAAAACTTTAATAAAAATACTCCTATTGATAAGTATTTAAAAGAAAGAAAAATAACTTTAGAAATAATTGATAAATATAAACTGGGTTTTAATCCTAATAATGAATTATATGAATTTCTTATTAAAAAAGGTTATACAAAAGAACAATTGGAATTAGCTAAAATAGTTAAAGATAAAACTTCAATTTTAAGAAACCGTTTAATTTTTCCAATCATTCAAGAAGATGGTTTTATATATGGTTTTAGTGGAAGAACTTTACAAAAAAATCATCAATTTGCTAAATATATTAATAGTCAAGAAAATGAAGTCTTTAAAAAAGGAAAAATTCTTTGAAATCTTAATAATATTGGTTTTAAAGAAACAGAATTATTAATTACTGAAGGTTTTATGGATGTTATTGCTTGAGAAACAAATTCAGGTACTAATATTAAAGCACTAGCAACGATGGGTGTTGCTTTTGATCGACAATTAATTTCAAAACTTAAAAGTATTACTAATAAAATTATTGTTGCTTTTGATAATGATAAACCAGGAAGAGAAAATGCAATTAAGATGGCTAATATTTTAGTTAGTAATGGATTAAAAGTTGATTTTTTAGTTTATGAAAATTATAAAGATTTAGATGAATTATTAATAAATACTCAAGGTTCTTTTCAACAAAAACCATATTATCTTTGATTTATAGATGACTTTTTAATTCAAGAAATTGATATCAATAACACTATGGATTATGATAAAATTCCTTCAAGGGTTATTAATTCTTTTTTAGATTCATATAAAAATTTAAGTGAGTTTTTTTTAATTAAAAAACATTTTAATGAAACAATTAACCTTGCTGAGATGTTTTTTAGAGAAGAAAATAATTATTTTTCTCAGGGACAAACTTTTAGTCAACAAGAAAGTTTTAATAATAGTTATAATCAACAAGCATCAACTTCTCTAAATGATCAAAATTTAATGTGACAAAAATTAAAAATAGATCAAGAAAAAATTCTTAAAATCATTTTTTTAAAAGAAGAAAAATTATTATCATACATTTACAGTTTATATCTTCAAGGCTATAAAACATTCTTTGATCAAATAATTTATTCTTGAGTTGATGAAAATTTTCAAGAAATTTTCAATCATCTTTTAAAAGAAGAAGATTATCGAAATGAAAAAATTTCTTTAATTAAATTGGAAGAAAAAATTCCCCCAAAACAACTTATTGAAGAAGTTGTTAATGATTTAATTTCTTTAAAAAAAAGAACTGAAAAAATTAATACTCTTCTTAAACAAAAAACAGAGGAAGAAGATTTTATTGGAGAAACAAAAAGTGGTTTAAGAAAAAGATATTTCAATGATATAAAAAAATAATAAATTATATTTTATAATATAATTTATACATAAATAAAATATAGTAAAAATAGGAAAACATATGAAAAAAAAACATTTGTCGTTTACTTTGGGAACCTTTATTTTATTATTGTTACTAACATTATTTTTTACTAAAAATGTTTTTTCAATTGATAGCAATGATGAAAATAAGAAAATAACAAATAATGAATTTATTCAAGAAAATTTAATTAAAAAATCAACTATTTTATCAACAAAAGAAAATCAAGAAATAAAACAAGAGTTAAGTTTATTAAATGCTTCTAGCAATGGTTTAAAAACTTTTGCTATTATTTTTTTTAGTGTATCTTTAGTAATAGTTGTTACAAGTTCAATTTTTTTATTTTTTTCTTTAAAAGAAAAAAAAATTATTCAAACTAAATGATTAGAATTTGAAAATAATGATTATTTTATTTCTATTGTTCATAGTGAATTAAATTATGAAGATCAATATTTTTTAGAAGATGAATATGAAGTTTATTCTTGAGAAGAAAATTATGATGATACTTATAATTATGATTATGCTTATAAAAATGAAAGTCATTTACAAAAATGATATTTAGATTTTCAATATAAATTTAAGCAATATTTTTCAGAGGAAAACAAACTTCATAAAAAAGAAGATAAACAGTTAAATAAAGAATGAAAAAAATATGCTAAAGATTTAAAAACATATGCTAAAGATTTAAAAACATATGAAAAAGATTTAAAAACATATGAAAAAGATGTTAAAAAACAAGCATTAAAAACAAAACCAAAAAAAACAAAAGCAAGTACTAAAAATATTTTCAGTAATGATTGAACAAGCGAAGATTATTACGAAGAGGATGCTTATTATAGTTATAACAATGATGAATTTAATTATTATGATGTTAATCCTGAATACTACTTTAATAGTAATGATGATATTTTTGAAAAAAAACAAAAAACTTCAAAACCAAAAATTGCAAAAGTTAAAACTGAAAAACCAAAAGTAAAATCTAAGGAAGAACAAAAAACAATTAAAATAGTTAAAGAAGAAACTGAAGAAAAAACAAATACTTTCAAAAAAACTTCTCAAACGAATAATAATTTTATTGAAGATGTGGAAGAATTCGATGAAGAAGAAATTCAATTTGAATTTCTTGAAATATATAATAAAAAAATTTTTAATACTGTTGGAAATGAAATTAAATTAGAAGTGGTGGATGAAGATGATATATATATATAAAAAAATTAAAAAAATTAAAAAAATTAATGTATCGTTTACTTTAGTTTTCTTAATTCCTTTTATAATGATTTTTTCTTTAATGTTTATAGTGGAAGAAAATATTATTTCTTCAACATTTAATTCAAGAGAACAACAATTATTATTAGAACAAACTAATAGTGTTTGTTTCTTCAATAATGATGTTTCTTTAGTAAAAGAAGAAGTTAAAGAATCAATAATAAATGAAAATACAACTAATGATTCATCAACTACAATTTTAATTGTTTTTGCAATTATTTTTGTTTTAAGTGGAGTTTTAATTATTTATTTTTTATTAAAAACAAAAAAAAATAATAAATATGTTAATAGTGTTATGAAAGAAGAACAGTTTGTTTTTGTAGATTTTTTAGATTCAGAAGAATATTTTGATCGACAATTTTATTATTACGCATGTGATTTTTTAGGAATAAGTTATGAATACAAAAAAAATGAATTGGAAAAAGCTTTTTTAAAACAAATTAATTCAAGAATGACAAATGAAACTAAAGACGAATTATTGATAGTATATGCTTATTTAAATTCTTTTTATTAAAAATGACTTTTAAAAGTCATTTTTTATTATATTATTTATTTAAAATAGAAGGGAACTATAATGTCAAAAAAAGATTTTGATAAAACTCAAGAAAAAAATAACAATAGTAAAAGTAGTGGAATTGTATTAGGAAAATTACATGATTTAATTGGAGAAAAATTCGGAAATTATTCTCGTTATATTATTCAAGATCGAGCACTTCCTAATATTAATGATGGTTTAAAACCTGTTCAAAGAAGAATTTTATATTCAATGCATAAATTAAAAATGAATCATAAAAATCCTTATAAAAAATCAGCGAGAATTGTTGGTGATGTTATTGGGAAATATCACCCTCATGGAGATTCTTCAGTTTATGAAGCGATGATAAGGATGTCTCAAGAATGAAAAATGAATGTTCCTTTAATTGATATGCACGGAAATAAAGGTTCAGTTGATGGTGATAGTGCAGCAGCGATGCGTTATACAGAAACAAGATTACAAGAGATTACTCAATTTGTTTTAGGAGACATCGATAAAGGGATTGTTAAAATGAATCCTAATTTCGATGATTCAGAATGAGAACCAACTGTGTTACCTTCTTTAATTCCTAATTTATTAATTAATGGAGCAACCGGAATTGCCTCGGGTTATTCAACTTCTATTCCACCTCATAATTTTAATGAGGTGTTAGAAGGATTAATTGCTTTAATGAAAAACAATGATATTACCATTAAAGAAATGATTAAAATTATTAAAGGTCCAGATTTTCCTACTGGGGGAATTGTTGAAAGAAAACAAGATATCCTTTCTTACTTCAAAAAAGGAACTGGAAAAATTTTTATTAATTCTAAAATAAATTATGATAAAAAAACTAATAGTTTAGTTATTACAGAAATACCTTTTGGTGTAAATAAAGCAGTTCTAGTAAAAAAAATCGATGATCTTATTAATTCTTCACAAATTTCAACAATAAAAGAAGTAATTGATGAAACTGATAAAAAAGGATTACAAATTTCTGTAGTATTAAAACCTAATGTGAATTATGAATCTGTTATTAGTTTTCTTTTCAAGAAAACTGACTTAAGAAAATCTTTTTCAGTAAACATGGTTGCTATTAAAGACCGTTCACCACAAACTTTTTCTTTAATGTCATATCTACATTCTTTTAAAACCTTTACAATTGCAAATTATCTTAAAATCTATAAATTTGAATTAGAAAAAATTGCAAATCGTTTAGAAATAGTTGAAGGGATTATTAAAGCAATTCCTATTTTAGATGAAATTATTGTAATCATTAGAGCTTCTTCAAATAAAGCAGAAGCAAGGATGAAAATTATTCAACGTTTTGGATTTAGTGAAATTCAAGCAGAAGCTATTCTTAATATGAAACTTTATCGATTAACTTCTTCTGATATTTATCTATTAAAAGAAGAACAAAAAGAATTATTAGAATTAGAAAAACATTATCATAAAGGAGTAGATTCGGAAGAATATCTAACTCTTCAAATTATTAAAGTTTTAGAAGAGATTAATGAAAAATATCTTTTCCCAAGAAGAAGTAAACTTATCAGAGGTAATGATGAAACAACTTTATCATTTAATGCTCAAGATTTAATTAAAGAAGAAAAAGTTAAAGTGATCATTACTTCTAAAAATAATATTAAGATTTTATTAGAAGAAGAATGAGGAAAAAAATCCAAAATCGCTATTGATGATTTAGAGATTTTTAATTTTGAAGCAAATTCTTTTGAATCTCTTTTTGTTTTAACTTCTTTTGGAAAATATTATTCTATTGAACTCTTTAAAATTAAAATTCAAAAAGCAAAAGATATGGGAGAAAACATTTCTAATTATTTCTCTTTTGCTCCTAATGAAAATATAATTAATATTATGGTTGCTAAAGAAAACGATTTAAAAGAAAAAAATCGTTTACTAATAGCTACTAAGAATTCATTAATTAAAAAAATCGAATATGATTCTTTTTCCATGAGCACTTCTAAAGCGGGTGCAAAATTAATTAAACTTGCTCCTGAAGATAATGTGGTAGAATTTAGAAATATTCATGATGATGATAGTTTAATTAATGTTGTTACTAAAAATGGTTATATTTTAAGATATCCTTCTAGTAATGTTTCTATTTCTAAATTTTCTTCACAAGGGGTAACAAATATTAAACTTGAAGATGGTGATGAAGTAATTGGAATAGTAGTACAAACACAAAACAAAATTAATACAAATGATGCATTAATTTTTGTTAGTAAAGAGGGAATTTTTAAGAAAATTGTACTTAATGTTATTAGGGAAACAAATAGAGGAAAAAAAGGACAAAAAATAACTTCAACAATAAATCCTAATCTTTTAAGAGTTTTTTCTGAAGAAAAACAATTTAATAAAATTTCTTTTTTAACTGAAGCTTTTAAAGCAAAAAGCTTATTAAAAACAGATTTAAAATTAATTAAAAGTACTTCTTCAAAAATAGAACATAAGATTGATAACAAGATTATTTTAATCAATGATGGTACATTTATTAAAATTATTAAGGAAAATAAAAAAGAAGAAAAACCAAAAGAAATAATTGAAATTAAGAAAAATAACGATTTTTTTAATTTTTAAAAGATAGATAAAGGATAAAAATATGTTTCCAGAACAACAAGAAAATAAAACTAAAAATAATCTTTATCATAATCACGATTCTTTTATTTTGGAACTTTTCTTAATGTATTTCAAACCTTCTAATTATGTTGAATCACTTTTAGAAGTTAATTTTGAGATACTAAAAAAACAAGGAACTAACTTAATTCTTTTGGATTTAGATAATACTTTAGCACCTCACTTTACTAAAATTCCTACTAACTATGCTAAAACAGTAATTGAAAAAATAAAAGCACAAGATATTGAAGTAATCATTGTTTCAAATAACAATGAGTTAAGAGTTTCTAGATTTGCAAAATTATTAGATGTTAAATATTTATACAATACAAAAAAACCATTTATAAAAAAAATAAGAAAGAAGATTGAAGAAAACGGATATAAGCTTGAAGAAACCTTAATGATTGGTGACATGATTATTATGGATATTTTTGCTGCCAATAGATTAAAGATTGATTCTCTATTAGTGAAGCCAATTCTTTCCTATAATGTAGGATCAACAAAAAAGATGAATTGAATTGAAACTAATATTTTTAAACGTTTAAAAAGAGATAATTTAATCATTAAAAAAAATTCCGTTACGATGAATTTATATGACAAAGAATACGAAATATTTTAAAACTTGTCCAGGTTGTGGATTAGAAAAAGAAATTAAAGAAGAACAAACTTATTGTAAAAGTTGTTTTAAAGCTTTACATTATGGAGAAATTGAAAACAATTTAACTCCAATTAAACAAGCAAACATTTTAAAAGAAATTAAAAAGAATAAGGGCGAAGTTTTCCTTGTTACTGATATTTTAACTTTTAGAACTAATTTAGTTAAAAAAATTAATAATTATGTTTCTCCATATAGGTTAACAATTATTATTAATAAAATTGATGTACTTCCAAAAAGTATTAATATGAATCGTTTATATCAATGAACAAAAAAAATCTTGAAGGAAAATGGTATTGAAGCAAAAGAATTAATTTTTCTTTCAAGTTTAAAAAACTACGGGATTGATTATTTAAATGAAAGATTCTTGAATAATAATAGTAATCTTCATTTTATTGGTTATTCTAATGTTGGTAAATCAACGATTATTAAAGCATTAGCAAAAGTAAATAATATTGAAGCTAAAAATATTACTTCTTATACCTTAGGAACAACGTTAGGAAAAATCTCTTTACAGTATCAAACTCAAGAATTAATTGATTATCCAGGATTTATTAATAATAGTAATTTTTTAAATTTTTTATCTAAAAAAGAAATTAAAAAATTTATTATTGATAAAGAAATCAAAACAAGAAATTATGTAAACTTAGAAAATAAAATTATTAATATTGAAAATCGTTGATACTTTAATATTAAAACTAAAGAAAAAGTATCCTTCCAAATCTGAATCAATAACCTCTTAAAAATCGAAAGAAATAATTATGAAAAGTTTTTACTTTCGCTTGATAATCGTGAAAATAAATTAACTAGAATCGAAATTACTTTTGATTCAAAACTTTATGCAACTAAAAAAATGTTAGTTATTGTTGGTTTAGGAATTATTTTTCTTCCGGAACAATTTATAAATATCTCTTTATTTTTACCTGAAAATATAGAATGATATATAGAAGATAGTTTTTTTCAAAAATAAAAGAAAGGAAAGTATAAAATGAAAATAGGTATTTTTGGTGGGACATTTAATCCCCTACATAAAGGTCACTTAGAAATTGCTAAAGTAGTAAAAGAAACGATGTCGTTGGATGAAGTATGATTAATTCCAACATTTAAAACTCCTAATAAACGTTTTGATGTTATCAAAGATGAACCGAAAAAACGTTTTCTTAATGTTAAAAAAACCGTTAATAGTTTAAACTATGATTGATTAAAAATTAAAGATTTTGAACAAAAATTAAAAGGTGTTTCTTATACATATAAAACATTAGAATATTTAAAAAAGAAACATCCTAAAAACCAATATTTTTTAATTATTGGTGATGATCATTATCCAAAATTTGATGAATGAAAAAATGCTAAATATATACAAGAAGAATTTAATGTTATTTTTGTAAGAAGAAGTAAAGAAGTTAATCTTAATTTAGTTCAAGACAAAAAATACATTTATATTAGAGATATTTATTTTCCGATTTCTTCAACAGATATTCTTAAAAATGCTAAATGAAGTGATATTCACGAAAAAACTAAACCTTTTATTGCTAAAGATTTTCTTTACATAAAAGAATTAGTTTATTTTCGTCTTAATAATAGTAAAAAAAACAATAAATATGTTCATTCGCTTTCAGTTGCAAATCATGCAAAAAAATTATCACAAAAATGAAAATATCAAAATGTAGAGAAAGCATATTATGCAGGTCTAGCTCATGATTTATTTAAAAATGATGATCCTATAATGCAAACTAAATACATTATGAAAAATAGTGATTATGATATTCCACCACTTCCTGCTGCTCATGGTTATTATGCTGCTATTTGATTTGAAAATGAATATAAAATCAACGATAAAGAATTTGTTGATGCAATAAAAAAACATACACTTGCAGAAAAAGTGATGACTAAATTAGATAAAATTATTTTTGTAGCAGATAAAATCGCTGATGATCGTACAGATGAAGTTTCAAAAAGATATCGTAAATTAGCATATAAAAATCTTGATTTAACATTTTATTATTTACTTTTAGAAACTGTTAAAAAATTAGAAAAGAAAAATATAATTCCTTCTAAACATACTTTAGAAGCGATTAAAGAAAATAAGGTATAAAATGAAAACTAATAACAAAAAATTACTTTCTTTTTTAGAAGGTAAAAAAAATATTTATTTTGGAAGTAAATTAAATGCCAAGTATCTTGCATCATTTAATTCTTCTAATCTTCATGTTTTTTATTTTAATGAAACTTTTCTTGCACTTGTTGATTTGAGATATTTAAAACAAGCGCAAAAAACTATTAAAAATATGGAAGTTTTAGATATTAATCAAAAAGATAGTTGACAAAAACTTTTTGATCTTATAAAAGCGAGTAATTCTCAAGAGATTTATTTTGATGAAAAAATTACTACTGTTAAACAGTTAAAACGTTTTAAAAAAATTTTTCCAGAAACTAATCTTATTGGAGTTGATAATTTTGATAGTATTAGATTACAAAAAAACGAACAAGAAATTGCTTTTACTATTGAAGCATGTAAAATTTCTGATGAAATTTTTGCTAAAATTCCTTCGATGATCAAAATAGGAATGCAAGAGAAAGAATTAAAGCAATTAATTGATCTTGAAATCTTAAAAACTAATGCTCCAAAGACATCTTTTGACACTATTGTTGCTAGTGGTGAAAATAGTGCTAATCCACATTGAGAAAGTGGTACAAGAAGGATTCAAGAAGGAGATGCAATTATTGTTGATTTAGGACAATATTATAAAGAATATACTTCTGACATTACTAGAACATTTTTTGTTGGAAAAATTACTGATAAACAAAAAGAAGTTTATAATATTGTTCTTGAAGCGCAGCAATTAGCAATTGAAGCAATTAAACCTGGAATTAAAGTTTCAGAAGTTGCTAAAGTTGCTAGAGAATTCATTACTAAAAAAGGTTATGGGGATAAATTTAATCATTCTTTAGGACATGGAATTGGTATTGATATTCATGAAGAACCAAATCTTTCTGTTTATTCTAAAAATGAAGTTTTAGAAGAAGGAAATATAATTACTATTGAACCAGGTATATACTTAGAAGATAATTTTGGAATTCGTATTGAAGATGATATTTTAGTTACTGAAAAAGGGAATAAAAGATTAAATAATTCTTCAAAAGAAATTATTATTGTTTAGTTTTAAAATATTTGAATGATATAATTTAGGTGCTTATAAAAAGCGATTGGAGAAAAACTTTATGAATGATGAATATGATTTAGATCAAGAAGACGAATGAATAGATAAGGGAGACCTTAAAGCTCAAAAAAGAGCTCAAAAATTGGAAAATAAAGATTTAAAAGCTCAAGAGAAAGAATTAAAATTACAAAAAAGAGCAGAGGCAAGAGAAAGAAAAGAAGTAAAAAGAATTAAAACTAGAGAACGCCACGATGAAGGAAAATATTATTTTTGAGAATATAATAAATTTAATTTTTCTAAAATGAAAATTATCGAAGTAGAATTCTTCTTTTGAACTACTTTAGTACTTGCAATTAATTTTCTTTTTGCTTCTATTTTTGCAGTTAATGTAACAGATATTTTAAGAGACTTACCACTTGCTACTTCCTCAATTATTTTTGTTTTTATGTTTATTGATCGTTTTGTTCAATCGGCATTTTCTAATGTTAAGAACAGGAATATTTCTTTAATGGTACAGCGAGCAATTGGAATTATATATATCTTGCTTATCTTTTTATACGGAGTAACACTAACTATTATTCTTGCTAATTTTAAAGAAGCTATTGAAGTTAAATCTTGACTAGTGATGAATGTTATCTTTTCATTTACTCTCATAATTTTAAAAATTATTTCAGTTTCTTATTATGGAACTCAAATGAGTCCTAAAGAATGATATTAGTAAATAATTATATAAAAATATCTTAAAAAAGATGCTAAGCATCTTTTTTTTATTTTATCTTTTTATTTAATTTATAATTAAAAAGGAATAAGATGCTATCTTAAATTTAAAATAAAGAAAAAAGGGAAAATAATAATGGCAACAGACAAAATAAATGTAAATGAATTAAAAAATGGATCTACAATTTTAGTGGATGATCAAGTGTACCTTGTCTTAACTTCAGAACACTCAAAATCAGGTCGTGGACAAGCTCATGTAAAAATTAAAGCAAAAAATTTAATTACTAATTCAACACAAATGTTAACTTTTACAGGGGGAGATAAATTAAAAAAAGCTTTTGTAGAAAAAGGAAAAGCACAATTTCTTTATCAAGATGAAGCAGGATTTAATTTCATGAATAATGAATCATATGAACAATTTAACATTAGTGCAAACAAACTTGAATGAGAAAAAAAATTTATTAAAGAAGGAATGATAGTAACAATTACTTCCTTTGAAGGATTAATCTTAGGGATTGAATTAGACACTAATGTTACCTTAAAAGTAGCAGCTACTTCAGATGCAGTTAAAGGTAATACAGTTTCTAATGCTACTAAAAAAGCAACTTTAGAAACAGGTTTTGAACTAGATGTTCCACAGTTTATTAAAAATGATGATTTAGTTATTGTTTCAAGTGAAACAGGTAAGTATGTTTCAAAAGGATAATTTTCTCTTACTTTTTATATTTAATAGATAACAATTAACTATACCATTTTTTTATTTTTATTATGCTATTAAAATATCTTTTTTTCCTTTACAATATTTATGTATTTTAAAAAAGAGAAATAAAGCATTTCTTGTGTTTTTTAAAATTTAAGTAAAAAAATAAAAAATTTAGGAGAATTTTCGATGAGACTTGTCATTAGCGGAACTGTTGGAGTTGGTAAATCAACAGTTTCACAATTATTAAAAACCAAATTATTAGAGATGGATAAAAAGGTTAATCTTATTACCGAAGATACAGTGGAATCCATTTATTTACAATACTATTATAATGATCCTTCTGGATGAGCATTTATTGCACAATTAGATTTTTTATTTGAAAGATTTAAAAACTGATTAAAAGATGAAAAAATAAGAAAAGAAAATCCTGATAGTGATTTAATTACTATTTATGATCGTCATTTTATTGATGATTATATTTTTGCAGAATTACATTCAATTAAACAAAATATTTCTAATATGAATTCACTTACTTATCAAGCGATATATAAAGAAATCTTAGAAAAAATGAAAAATAGCAATGCGGAACCTGATTACTTCTTTTTGTTAAAAGCACCCTTAGAGGTAATTCTTGATCGTTTTAATGTTCGTAATCGTGAAGAAGAAAGAGAAGTTGAATTAGAATACTGAAAAGAACTTTATCATAATTACTATGAGAGACCAATGTTTAAAAATCATTTTCAAAAAAATTCAAAAAAAGTAGTTATTATTGAAACTGAAAATAAATCTCCAATAGAAATTCGTGATGAAATTATTGATTATATTTTAAATAAAAATTAAAAGGAATTAAAGTGAAAATAATAATTACAGGAACTACAGGTGTTGGAAAATCAACAGTAGTAGAATTATTAGAAACAAAATTAAAAAAATCTAAACGTCCAGTTATTCGCATGGGAGAATTAGTAGTAAACTCTGAATTCTTTGATTATTATTTTGAAAACTTAAGCGAATGAGGTTTTCTTTCTCAAACTAGTTTTTTATTAGATCGTTTTAAACAATGAATTGAAGTAGAACATAAAATTAATAATTATGTAGAAAACGCTATTAACATTTTTGATCGCCATTTTTTAGATGATTTAATTTTTTCAGAATTAGATGAAATTAAAGAAACTACTTCTAATATTGAAACTATTGCTTATAAAGTTGTTTACGAAGAACTTTTAAAAAAACTTGAAAATGCAAAAAAAATTGATTTTCTCTTTCTTCTAAAAGCAGATTTTGATGTTATTGCAGAAAGAATGAGAAAACGTGGAAGAGAAAACGAAACTGCTTTTGAAGTTGATTATTGAAAAGATTTATACTATCGCTACTATGAAGAAGAAAGATACCAAAAACATTTTCAAAGATATTCAAAAAAAATGATTATTATTGACACTACTCACAAAAATCCCTTAGAAGTAGTAAAAGAAATTATTTCTTATTTAGATTTAGACAAAGGAAACAATTAAAATGAATATTGTTATAAGTGGGACTGTTGGTGTTGGAAAAACAACAGTTGTAGAAATGATTAAGGAAGAAGCTGAAAAAGAACAAAATTATAAAATTAAGATTTTTTATGAAAGTGTCGGAATAGATAATCCTTTTTTGGAACTTTATTATCAAGATAAACCAGAGTGGTCTTTTTTAACACAAATTAATTTTTTAATTGATCGTTTTAAAAATGCCTTTCAAGAAGAAAAAGAAGAAGAATTAAAAATCTTTGATCGTCATTTTTTAGATGATTATATTTGAATGCAATTAAATCCTGTTAGAGATAATATGTTTAATCTTCAAGTGAATTTATACAATCAAGTAAATCGTGTTTTTGTTGAAAAATTAAAGGAACGTAATCACGTTGAATATTTTTTTCTTCTTAAAGCAAGTTTTGAAAACGTTATTAAACGAATAAAAAAAAGAAATCGTTTAGAAGAAAAAGTTATTGATGAAACATATTGAAAAGAACTTTATCATGTTTATTATAATGATAAAAAAGTTCAAGAATATTTAGTTGCTCATACAGAAAATTTAATCATTATTGAGACTGATAATAAGAGTCCGGTTGAAGTAAAAAATGAAATAATGAGCATAATAAACAAAAAAACAAGATAATATCTTGTTTTTTTAATATAATTTTAGAAAGAAAGGTAAATAAATGTTTGAAAAAACAAAAAAATTTTTTATTAAATGACATTTAATTGAAATTTTTGTCTTCCTTCTTGCAATAATAACTGGTAGTTATTTTACGTTTATTAATGGTACTAAAGACCTAAAATGATATGATTGAGTAATTTATGTAGATATTATTGTTGGAATTCTTGGAGCAATTCTTTTAGCTAAAAAAAATCGCTATGCTTGGATTGTCTTGACACTAGATGCAATGCTGTACGGTTCATCTTTTATTGGTCAAGGAATTATTGCAACTGGCGCTTTAAATCTATTTGTAGTTCCAGTTATTATTGTTGCAAGCGCATTCACTTGAAAAAACAATCTTCAAGAAGGAAATGAAAATCATATAAAAACAAAAAAATTGAGTTTAAAAGAAGGTATTATTATTTTTATCATAATTATTCTTGGAATATTATTGGTAGGAATGAATTTAAATTATTTCTTCGGAGATACAACTTCAGCACATCCATGATCTGCTTGAGTCGATGCTTCAATAACAATAATAATGCTTTTTGCTTTTCTTTTTTCTACTTTTAGGTATAGAGAAGCATGATATTTATTTTTATTCTCTAATGTATTAAAAATAATAATGTTTTCAATCTTGTTATCCAATTTTGGAAAAACCGAAAACATTTCACCATTATCATTAATTCTTGCAGTTACATATGCTATTAATGGTATCTATGCTTTATACTTATGAAAAGATTCTCAAAAAACAGAATTTTTCAATAAAAGTAAATAAATTTTTTTAAAAAACTTAATTTTAAATTAAGTTTTTTCACTCTTAAGTAAAGGAGAATAAATTATGCCAGACTTAGGCAAATCTATTCAATTGCATGACATGAATCCTTTTCAAGAATTATTCTTGATTGCTTTTATAGTAATGATATTAATTCTTGTTGGAAGAATGGTTGCAAAAATAAAAATCAATGGTAAACCTGCTAAAATACCTCTTGTTATCGTGACGGTATTTTTAGGATTTATTATTGGATTAATTTTACGAGCTATCGACAAAGATTTTTCTTTTGCGTTAGTACCACATTTATCAATGATTTCCATTCTAATTCTTTTTATTAGTTTTGGAGCAATGATTGATTTTAAATCATTCAAAAAATTTGGAATTTGAACCTTATTAATTGGAACAATTCCTTACTTAATTGAATGAATTGCAATTACAGTGGTTGTTATCTTACTTACATCACTATACTGAATGGAAGCAGCAATAGTAGCCGCAATTATTTCTATGTGTGCCCCGGGAGTTGTTTCCCCTAAACTTATTGATAACATCACAAAAGGATACGAATCTAAATCAAATTACAATGAAACTGTTTCTCTTGCAAGTGCAATTGAAAGTATTTTTGGATTAATTGTAATGATTGTTTTAGTAATTATTTATTTTGGTAAATACTCACCAAATGGAATCGCAACTTCTGAAGTAATTTTATTACCATTAATCTTATTAATTTCTGGATTAGTTCTTGGAGCACTACTAGGAATCTTTATTGTTAAAGTTATTAAACCTGCTTCTGACTTCATTAGTAGACCTTATGCTAGAGATACTAAAGGTCTTGAAGGAGATAAACTAAAAGCAGCAAATGCTTTAAATGAACATGCAGAAAACAAAACAAATCTTATTGTTTGAGTTTTTGCTGTCTTTTTAATTATAGTTATCTATACACTTGTTCAAGAGTTAATTGGAGTTGGATTCTTAGTTCAAGAAGTAGCTCTTGTTAGTGGAATTACAGTTTCTATTTTTGCTTCAAAATCTCTTACTATTAAAAAAACTCAAAAAGCATTAGTTAAAAACTCTAATTTATACTATGGTCTTTTTGGATCATTTATTGTTTGAGGATTTGGAGGAATGTTAATTGACCCGGCAATTATTTCAGGAAATGATTGAGTAAGCATTAATGGCTTTAGTGGTTCAATTCCTAACGTTGTTGCTGCAATAGTAATTATTTTAATTGCTCTAATCTTTAGAATTATTGGAATCTTTACAATAATGTCTTTCAATAAAGAATTCACTTTAAAACAAAAATTATATACAATTCCAGTAATGCTTTCAACAGGAACAAGTGGAGTAAACAATGGAATTACAATCTTTGTTGTTTTAGGAGTTACTTCTTCAACAACTGGAATTCAAATGGAACATGCAATTCTTATTCAAGATATGTTAATTGTTCTTGGAGCGTTGATGACCTTTACCCTAATTCCAATAGGAATAGTACTACTTGCTTGAGGGCAAGATAAACTAATCTTCCAATGAGCAGATATCTCTGAAGGTAAATATAAACATCGTTTTGGAGTTGCTCTAAAAGAAGAAAAAATTAAACATAAAAAAGAAGGAACTCATTTAGCAAATGAATATTGAAAATCCTTCTATGAAGAAAAAACAATTGTTTCTAAATACAAAAAAACTGTTCATAAAACTCTTACTAATCTTGAATTACAAGTAACAGCAATTAATGAAAAAATTAATAAACTTAAAGTTAGCAAAGCATGAAAAATTAATGAATTAGAACGTGCTAAAGTTATCGAAGCTTCTAATTTAGAATTTAGATTAAATGAAGTTCAAGGTAATCAAGAAAAAATTGATCAAGCAAATCAAAAAAGTTTAGCAGCTTCAATGGCAATCATTGATAATATTAAACTTACTGATGAAAAGTATGAACAAGAAATTGCACTACTTGAAAATCAAGTAGTGGCATTACAAGAACAAATTGAAGCTGAAACAAATAAGGTTGATAAATTAAATCTTCCTGATGATATTGTTGAAGCAAAAAATAAACTTAAAGAAAATGCTCAAAATTTAAAAAATTATGTAGATAGTAACTTCAAAGAACATGAAGAATTAAAAACTATTACTGCTAATTTTTAATTAAAAAATAACTTTTTAAAATCCTTTAATAATTTAAAGGATTTTTTTATATGATAAAAAAAATAACTCAATTTATAATTATAAAACCAACCGTATGGTTGGTTTTATTTTACAAGTAAATGAGTTATGTAAATTTATAATTATCGTTTTTTTGAAAAAACAATAAATATAAAATTAAATATAATAATTTTTAGTACTTAAGAATAAAATATAAAACTAAATTTTTATTTAGCTTTGTAGAAATATTTTTTTTCTTTCAGGAGGTATTCAATTTTTTTTAATTTTTAATTTAAAGTTTCTTTTAATTTGCCATTAATTAATTGATGACAATTATTTTTTTAATAGGATTGTAAAAATTTTCTTTCTTGATTTCATCATAAAGATAATAAAGAAAACCTTCGTTGTAATAAGGAATCTTTGCTAAAAGATTAAACCAAATTATAAACTATGCACACACCTGTTATTTAGTTAATTATTAGTTAATTAGATTTTTCTTAATCAGCAAATAAACAAGTAATTTTGATTGATTCTTTTGTGTTTTATAAATTGATTTATTATTTTTTCTTTAATTATTATTTTTAATAATTAAAGAAAAATAAAATATAAAAATAACTATTAGTAATGTTTTTTTAGCTTTTATTTTTATTAAAATCTTTTTTTAATACAATCAAAGTATTTATATCATTTGTATAAGATAAATCTTTTCCTTTTAATTTTCTATATAGATAATTTTTTAGTAATAAAAGATATAAAGTATTTTTCTTTATATTTTAAATAACAAAAACAAAAATGAAAGGAGAAAAAAATGGCAAAAGGTGATATTAAAGGTTCATCAAAAGACGGTTATACTATTAATGGTAAAAAGGTTACTAATGAATATGCAATAGAGTATGCAAAAAATGATCCAAATTATGAAATTTATTCACAAAAAAATTCTAAAAGTAAAATTATCAGATCAAAACCTGATAATTCAAAAGAAGATAATGTAAATACTAAAAAGAAATAATAATAAAGTTTATATAAAAAAACAAACACTAGTTTTATGGTGTTTGTTTTCTAAATTTATGAATATAAATAATATTATCTTGCATTATTATTCGGGATTTTTTATGGTAAATTTAAATTAAAAAATTATTATTTTTTGTCCAAATTTAATAAAAAATGAAATTTTTCATTTTTTATATTATAATGATATTGATAAACATTTGATAAGGAATAGTGCATTTATGAAAAAACTTATATCTTTAGAAGTAGAAAACTTTAAATCATTTTCTAATTTTAAAATGGAGTTACCATTAATAAAAAATAATAAAAATAATATTAATTTAATTTTAGGAGATAACGGTACAGGAAAATCAACTTTTATTGATATTTTTGATTTTTTAGTAAATTTTTGAAGAAGTGTTGAACTTAACTTTAATACTAGTAATGATGAAAATTTATTAAGAAATTTAGGAATAAAAAAATATAATTCTTTTTATAAAATTTATTCAACAATTAATAGTAATGAACCAATAGTAATTAAACTTATTATTAATATTGATAATAAAAAATATCAATATTATTTAAAATATAATGAAATTAATGATGAAGCTATCGTTGAAGAAGAATCACTTATTTTAATGAATGATAAAATAGAAAAAATTATTTTTGAAAAAAAATACAATGAAAGATTTTTTTTTAATGAAGATTTAAGAATAGCATTAAAAGAAGAAATGCATATTTTTGATCAAGATACAAAAACATCTTTTGTTTCTTTAATATGATTTCATTATTTTGTTAGAAAAAACAAAACTAGAATAAACTTAAATCAACAAGAAAAAGAAAACAAATCTTTAAAAACAATTTTTGCTTTAGTAACTGCGTTTCAAATAAGAAATGATTTTCCTAAAAAACAACCGCTTTTATTAGGACTTAAAACAGTTAAACATCCATTACTGTTGATTAATAAAAATGATCCAAGTTATCAACTAAAAGTAAATGAATATAGTAAAACAATTAAAGAGTTTACACATTTTGTTTCATATATCGATGATAAAATTTTAAATATTTCTTTTGAAGAAAAAATAATTAATAATTCTTTAGTTCAATTAACACCAATTTTTCACAAAAAAATTAATAATGTTAATGTAAAAATTCCTTATGAAACGGAATCAACAGGAACTCAAAAATATTTTAGTTATTTTTTAGTAGCTTTCGATATTAAATTAAGACAACAAATCATTTTTTATGATGAATTTGGAACTAATATTCAAACTTCTTTAAAAATTACAATCTTAAATTATCTTCTTGAAAGAGCAGATAAAAATGATGTGCAATTGTTTTTAACAACTCATGATGCATTGTTATTAAATAACAAATATGTTCCAAAGTTAAGTAATAAACAAAAATGATTTATTACTAAAGATACTATTGGAATTACTAGAATTAAAAATCTTAAAAATACAAATACTAGAGAAAATAATTTTGAGAAATTTATTAGAGGAGAATATGGAGGAAAAACTATACAAGAAGAGATAGAGTATGATGAAGAAGAATAAAGATTTTTCCAATGAAGAAGTAGCAACTAGAATTTTTGTTATTTCTCATGGTGAAACTGAAAAAAAATTGCAGAAAATATTTTAAAAAATTATCTTTCTCTTTCAGAAAGAGAAAGAGAAAAGAATTTTAAAAATTTTAAAATGGGGCGTCCTATGTTTTTATCCACAGAAATTGTTACGAACGTTAATAATTTAAGTGAAAATCTTAGTCTTGGATTAAGTAAACGCTTTATAAATAAAGAAGTTTCTGGAGGAATTAAAGAATTCAAGAAATTAAAAATATTATTTCTTCTTTTTTTAGATATTGGTGAAAATAAAAATGCAGCCAATAAAGATATAGTAAAAGAAAAAGA
>CAMZOE010000013.1 GCA_947330515.1 uncultured Mycoplasmataceae bacterium | reverse complement strand
AAATAAAAAATAAATAATAAATTAAATTTTTTATGTTTCTATGTATAATTATATTGATTTCGAGGTGCCAAACCAAAAGATTAGCAAATATATTAGAAATATGTTTGTTTCTAATAAGACATTACAAATATTTACATTTTAGAATGTGTATATTTGTAATGTCTTATTTTCATTTCAAACCCTTAATTTCTTTTTCTTTAATTGCTATTAATATCAGTTTTTACTTTTTTATCTTACATTTCCTTGAAATGTTTTAATTCTCTTGAAGCTTTATCTTTTAATTTTTTCATTGCTTTTGCTTATGTTTGACGAATACTTTCTTTAGTAACGTCAAACATTTTTCCAATTTCTTTGTGGCTTTTATATTCACTTAAACCATTTCTTAATCTAATAACTTCTACTTCTTTATCATTTAAATATTTTGGTAATATTTCATTTATTTTAGTAAATATTTCTTGATTTGTTGTGTAATAGAGGATTTTCTATTTTTTTATCATTAAATTCTTCACCTGTTTCTTCACTCATTTCTTTTGATAATTATGCATCAGTTGGTTGTCTTCCAAGTTCTTGAATCAATTCTCGATTAATTTTTGATAGTTTATTAATTGTTTCTACCATATGTACAAGAATTTTAATTGTTTTAGCTTGATCAGCAATAACTCTTGTTATTGATTGACGAATTCATCATGTAGCATAAGTTGATAATTTATTACCACGTTTATATTCATATTTATTTACTGCTTTAATTAAACCATTGTTTCCTTCACTAATTAAATCAGCAAATGGCAACCCTCTAGTTTTATATTTCTTAGCAATATTAATAACTAAACGTAAATTTCTATTTATAAGTTCATCTTTTGCTTTTTTTCCTTCATATTGTTGAAGTTTTGTAGCATCAAGTTTTTTTCCAATTTCCATTTTAATTGCTAGTTCTTTTTCTTCTGTAGCAGTTAATAATTTACTATATTTTCCAACTCAACACATATATCACTTAATATGATCTATTGTATCTGATAAAGTTGTGTTTAATTTTTCTTCTTCATTTTTTTGAAGTTTACTATTTAAAAGTGCATTTTGTACAGCTTTTAAAGCTTCAGGAGTCATTTCACTTTATGGCATTAACTCTAATTCTTTTTTAGAAAAGTGATTGGTTTTTCAAAATTATTTTTGGAATTATTTCCATTAATTTTAACTTTTGAATTATCTATAAATACTTTATTGGTTTTGCTTGATATTTCTAAAATTTTTTTTATCTTCTTTAGAATGGTTTTCTTCTTCATCTTTATTTTGAATTTTTTTTGCTTCAAGTTCTTTTGCTATTTGTTCAAAATCAATTTCTTGAAATATATCACTATTTTTATTATAGATAACAAAAAGTATTTTGTGTTCTAAAGCATATGCTTTTGCCTTTACTTTAGTATCTATATATGAACCTTCGAAGGAGTTTTTTTTGTCTCCTTCTTTTTTAGCTTCTCATTTGTCATTTTTCTCATTAAATTTAACAATAATTTTGTCTCTTTTTTGTATATTTTCTCTTGGTAATATATTATTATAAGTGGCATATATTTCTTGTAGTTTTAATTTTCTTGAATTAACTTTTAGATTTTCTAAAATTTCTGATAATTCTTCAATATCTAAATTTTTTAAAACAATAATTGGAATTTTAAACTTTTCAAATCTATTTTTTTCATTTTCAGTTAATTCACTAAATTTTCGATTTTTTCTTATTACTCCATCATTAGAAATATATTTAAATTTATCTTCATGATACATTCAAATAATATTGATTCTTTCTTTTCCATCAATTAAAAAATATTGATAATTTTCACTCTCTTCTTTTTTATAAACAATAATAGTTGAAATTAAAAAATCTGTAAAAATAGTTCTAATAAGATTTTGTTTTTGTGAATTTTTTCAAATATAGTTTCTTTGTACTAAATCAACATCACTTTCATTATTTAAATCTACTTCTTCAGAATCATAATCATTTTCATTTATATTTGGTTTTAAGTATAATTCTTTCTTTTTAATTTTTGTTATTATTTCACCAATGGTAATACTTTTTAAATTATATTTCATAATACTTACTTTCTTTACATTGCGTAATCACTTTATAATTACTTTTTTAAAAGTATATTCCACTTTTAAAAAAATTAAATAATTAATTAAATTAAAATTTATGTATAATTATATTGATTTCGAGGTGCCAAACCAAAAGATTAGCAAATATATTAGAAATATGTTTGTTTCTAATAAGACATTACAAATATTTACATTTTAGAATGTGTATATTTGTAATGTCTTATTTTCATTTTCTAAAATA
>CAMZOE010000012.1 GCA_947330515.1 uncultured Mycoplasmataceae bacterium | reverse complement strand
TCAAAAATTAATTCAAAAAATATTATTTTTCAAAATAATGAAAATCAACAAATTTCAATTAAAAATAGTTTTTTAACTGAAGATGTTTCTATCTTTGGTAATGTTTTAATTGAAAATGTATTTCTTAGTGGAAATACCTTGCTTTTTGGTGAGGAAATTGAAATAAAAGGTGATGTGCCATATAATCAAGAAACAAATAATGTTAATTCAATGTTAAAAATTGCTGGATACACTAAAGTATTTGAAAAAGCAAAAATTAACAATTTAGCAAAACTTTCAGGATTTATTAATATTTATGGAGAAGCAGAAATTAATGATACTCCAATTATTTATGGTAAAGTAAATATCTTAGATGATGCAAGAGTTTCTGGAAATGCTAAATTAAATCAAGAAGAAACTATTGATAAATATAATGAAAGGTTTGAATAATGTCTTTAAAAATTAAAAAATCAATTGGTCTAAATACTTCATTTTTTTCTGAAGAAGATTTATCTTATTCAACTAAAGAAATTAAATTCAATAATCCAAATCACCCTTTTATTCTTTTTAAAGAAGCAATGGAAAATTCATGAAAAACAAAAAATATCGATCTTAAAGAAGCTCAATATTTACAAGATGAATTTAATAATAAAGAAAATATAAAAATTGTTGTTGATGCTTTGAATAATAAATCATTAATTACTTATATTGATGCTCCTTGAGGAAGTGGAAAAACATATTTTCTTGAAGCGCTATTACAATGAATTAGTGGAACAAGAAATAATGGTGTTAAGTTTAAATTTGGTAATGAAGAAAGCAAACTAGATATCACTGTAATCGATGCATGAGAAACAAAAACAGCAGAAACTTTTGAAGAAATGTTATATGATATTTTTTCTTTAGATTCTAAAAAGTTTAAAGATTATGTTAAGGAAAAATCTTTAAATGATTTATTAAAAATAAATGAAGAAAATGATATAAATCCCATTTGATTTACTTTAGTGCTTACTAAAAATATTATTTTAGAAAAAATAATTAAAATAGGAAAAGTTATGTCTCTTACTTTTAAAACTGATATAAATAGTAAACATAGAATAAATATTAAAGAATATATTAAAGATATCAAAGAAATAATTAATGGTAAAAAAGAAACTCAAATCATTAATAAAATTAATGATTTTAGCGATGAAGAAATTGTAAAAGCAATAGCTATCAACTATATTCAAGATAAATATAAACAAAATAATAAAATGATTATCATTGATAATATTGAAAGACTTGATTCTAATGATAGATTAGACATCATTAATAAAATCATGAATTGAGCAAATATTTCAGGAACTACCTTTCTCTTTCTTACTAATTTTGAAAAAATTAAAATTACTAAAGTTTATGAAGAAGATTTTTGAAATAAAATCGCTCTTCAAGAAACTTTTAAACTAATTAATGATTGAAGAATGTATTTAAAAAAATATCAAAGAAACATAAATAGCAATGAAGAAAAATTTGAATTAAATGATATAAAAAATAATGATATAAAAAATTTTATTCTTGATATGCTTCCTATCTTTTTTAATGAAAATGAAGATAATATGGATATTAGGGAAATCAAGAAACTTCTTGATAACTGATTAGATAAAATTGACAATCCTTCTAACAAAGAACAAAAAGAATTAATCATTTCTTTTTTTAAAGAGATTGTTAATAATCTTGAAGGATTAGACAAGTATTTTTTCATCAACAAAGGAATTGCAAGACTTGAAAGTACTTTTTGGAAACTATTTCAAGAAGATGAAAGAATTAAGTTTTTACAAGATGATAGTCAAGTTAATGAAGAAGATATAAGTAATATCCCTTTATTGAACAATAAAATGTTTCGTATTCAATCTAATTTTTATAACTTAAAGATTCATTTAGATCATGAAAAAAATGTGGTTTTTAAAAATCCAGAAAATCTTAAAATCAACGATAATGATCTTTATTTTTTTAAACATTTTAATAACTTTATCGATGATAGTATTTCTTATAATTTTCAAAAGTTAATTAAAAGTTTTTTTGAAACTAGAAAAATAAATGATAAAAAAAATTACCTTTATCTTTATTTAAATTCTCTTCCAAATGATATA
>CAMZOE010000011.1 GCA_947330515.1 uncultured Mycoplasmataceae bacterium | reverse complement strand
GCTAGAAAACACTTCGGAATTTACGGATTTGCTGATATGCTTTACAAAAATTCTAAAGAAGGTGAATCTAATATTTTAAAATATGAAACTCAATTCAATGAAAATGTTGGAGTTATTTATAATAGTTCTGTTGATAAAAGTGGAGATAGAATTAAAGATATTAAAGCAACATTTAAATATGTTCAAAAAGATGCAACAAAAGAACAAAATATTCCTTATATTTTAAGTAATTTATCTCTTAAAGAAGATGGAAGAGTCATTGGTAATTCTAATGAAGTTTTAACTACTTCTCAAAATGATAATTATTCATACACAGTTAATTTTAAAATGACAGATAATATCCATAATATTAATTTTGACAACTTAAGAATTGCTTTCCAATATTCAACAAATGGAAATGGAATCAACAGTTCTTCTGATGATATTAAAGTTGTAAGCTCACAAGTAAAAGGAATTGGATATATTGATCCAATTAATCCACCAAAACCACAACCACATGATGGAGGAATGCCAACTTGAGAAATAGTTACTATTACTATTTCCGTAATTCTTCTATTATTACTTTTATTACTTCTATTATTATTACTTCTTAAAAGAAACAAAGAAGAAGAGGAAGAAGAAGAAGTTTGAAATAGCGAAGTTCAAGATGGATACTATGAATTCATTCAAAATCCTGTTTACATAGATTACGACGAAGAAGAACATCGTGCACAATATGATAATCACTATCTTGATACTGATTATAATTATGATGATAGATATTAATTTATCATTAAATTATTAATATAAAAATAACAAAAAAAACACAATGGTTTCATTGTGTTTTTTTTGTTTAAAAAATCAAATTTTAACTATTAAAAATTATTATCAAATGATATACTTATCATAAGTCTTGGGAAGTAAATTAAATATGAAAAATACAATTAAAATAATATAAAAAACCGAGACAGTGTTTTAATGATTAGGGAGATAAAATGAAAAAAAAGTTAATGGTGTTACCATTACTTGCTATTTCAACACTATCAATTTTTGGTAATAGTGTAAATGCCATAAATAGTGTAAATAGTAAAAATAGTGACAATCAATTAAAAAATCAAAACAATAGTTTATCAAAAGAAAGTTCAGAAAACTGAGGTGAAAAATTAGTTTATGAAGTAAGAAATATCAATGAATGGAACAATATTGATAATGATTATAAATCACGTTATAGTCCTTATTATCCAGAAGATATTTTAATAGTTTTTAAAACTGATGTTGATTTTAGTAAATTTGATGAAAAAGAAAGTAGCTTAGCATTACTTGGAGACAATAATAATTATGATTTCCATGTTGAATTTGATGGTGGAGGACATAGATTATATGACAAAAATAAAAGTGGAAGCAATGGTACAACCACACCTCTTATTGCCTCTGCAAACTTTAATGCAGGGCTATCTTTTCATGATTTTGAACTAGATAATATGGGAACTATTTTTGGTACCATAGGTAACAGAGTTAAAATACATACTGAAGAAGGTTATGATGAATATAATTCATTATCTTTTGACAATATTACTATTGAAAATAATAAGTTAAATGGTGAATATAAATATAACTTAACAAATAAAGATAAAATTAGTAATGATATCGGTTATGCAACCTCTTTATTTGCAAATCAAATTTATTTTAAAGAAGAATATGTAAAAAGTACTTCAGCAGTTAAATTTAACAATTTTACTATTAAAAATAATGTTATTGAAAATGCTTCTTTAAACTATCAAGGTGAAAGTGGAGAAAAAAAACCTAATAATATTTCTTTTTCTTGATTAACTTCCATTTATTTTAATTATTGTGGTCAAGACAAACATGTTCATGAAAGTTATATTGAAGAAAAAAACATTGTTATAGAAAATAATAGTTTTATTAACAATCGTGTTTCTATTGAAAATTCTAAAACAAATCCTGAATTTTCTTTTGGTAATTTAAATGGATCTTTTCACGGTGGAGAAAATAATAAAATTTTAACGCTTGATAATATTTTAGTTCAAAATAATGTTATTGAAAAACCAATTAATGTAAATGAAAAAAACTTTTCTTATTCAGAACTAATTTCTCAAACAAATGATATTTCAGATAAACATAAAAAAGTTTCATTTAAAGAGGTGATTGAAGTTTTCACTATTAACAATATCGTTCTAAATACTTATGATCCATCAAGAAATTACAACGATCAAAGAGAAAACTTTTACAATCAAAGTAAAAAATATGCAATTAATTTAAATGATGCAAATGCAACAAATGAAAATAAAATTAATTCTTCTGTTAATAACGTTTTATTTATTTCACCAAATGAAAAAAAAGATAACAATTTAGAAATTATTCCAGGAGTTAAAACTTCTAGTATTGGTGGTAATGTTATTGCTTTAGATTCTCTTTCAAAACAAAATGAAATCTCAAACCAAGCAGAAGCGATTATTCGTAACCATTTCGACCCTTATGGTTATGCACCCATCCTTTATAAAAATTCAGATGATAATAATGATACAAATCTTTGAACATTTAAAAATGATTTTAATGAAAGTACAATTGTAATATCAGATCTTTCATTTGTTAAAGATAAAAATGAAAAAATTACTGACATTGATATTTCTTTTAAATATGTTCAAGTAAATAAAGACACTAATAAACCAAAAGCACCTCTTAAACTATCACGTTTTTCTTTAAAAGATAGCGGCAAAGTTATTGCAGAAGAAAATAATGTTTTAAGTACTTCTATAAAAGATAATTTTGAATATAAAGCAACTCTTAAAATGATTAATCCAACAAGTATTGAAGAACTAGTTTTAAAAAATTTAAGAATTACTTTTAATTATGACGATGGTAATTTTAATAGTAACAAAATCGTAGGAAGTGATGAAGTTAAAATTGTTTCCGGAATAGTTGATGGAAGCGTTATTTCAGATCATCATAAAAAAAACGGAACTTGAAAAATTATTCTTATTGTTCTTTTTAGTTTAATTCTTTTAGGATTACTATTATTCTTATTACTTTTCCTTTTAAAAAGAAATAAAGAACCTAAAATTGTTTATGAAAACGCTCCTGAAGAATTTTATTATGATTATGAACCAGAAGAAGAAGTTTTAAATAGTGAAGTTCAAGATGGTTACTATGAATTCCATCAAAATCCTGTTTATATAGAATACGATGATGGACATCATAATTCTAAAGAAAATCAATAATTTGATTAAATTTTTAATCTTAACTTAAAAAATACTTCCTTAATGGAAGTATTTTTTATTTATATAAATTTCATATTTTTATGTAAAAAATAATTTTTATTCTAATAAAACAAACAAGATAAACTCTAATAAAAAATAATGATAATTTCTTCTTTTTTTAACGTTTTTTTCTTTATTAGAAACCTAAATTATATTATAATTTAAGCATATATAAAATGATTTAACGAATAATTATTTAATTATAAAAAAGAAGGAAAAAATGAATAAAAAAATAAGTAAATTTTTTTTTATTTCTTTGATTTTTGTACCTTTTGTAATATCAAAGGCAAATTCGGTTAATTTACAAAGTTCACAAAATTTTGTAATTCAAAATGATAATAATAAAGAAAATTCTAATCCAAAAAATGATCCAGATGTAAATTATTCTGAATCAGGTGCTCATGTTTGAGGTATATCAACTTACTTTACAATAACAACAGTTGAAAATAGCGAAAATAGAGATAAAAAAGGAATTCAAATTAAACACAATTCAATGTTTGATATACCTTTAAAAGAAGGTGTTGACAAAAATAAATGAATTTCTAATTTAAACTCAATTTCAATAGCAATTTATGATGTTACTAATAGTGAAAAATTAGTAATTGGAAATAGAACGTTATTTTCTGAAGGAAAAGGTGGTAATGGTTGATGATCATCTACTTATGGTGAACGTAACATAATTCATATTGATTTAGTGAAAGCAAGTGATACTTTCTTTTCTATGAATGAATGAAATTTAGAAGAATTTCATAATTACCAATTAGGAGTTAATGTTAATCAAGGTGATGATTTTCAAGTTTATTCTAATGTTGTAAGTTTTGCAAAACCTAAAGTAATATCGTTAGACATTACAGAAACAGAAAATACTATTTCTATTGCTTGAGATTTAGAAAACCAAATCATTAAAGATGGAGTAACTATAAATATAAATTTTAAAGAAATAACTGCCATCCTAAACGGAAAGAAAACTGTGATTGGTAACACTCCTAGTGGAGAATATACTTTTACTGAATTAGATGTAGCGACTAACTATAATTTAACATTAGGTTATGAAGCAACTAAAACTATAGATGATTCTATATCAACAATATCAGCAAATGAAAACTTTGTTATTTCTACAAATATGCCAAGTGATTTTAAATTAGCTAAAAATATTATTCTTATACTTATAATCTTGTTAATTATCTTGTTAATTATCTTGTTCTTATTACTATTTTATTCAAGAAATCAACATAAAAAAATTACAGAATTAGCACTTGTTGTTGATGAAGAGAATATCTATGAAAATCATGACAATTATTACAATGGAGAAACTTATATTGATTCTTATGATGAGGAAACTTATATTGATTCTTATGATGAAGAAACTTATATTGATTCTTATGATGAGGAAAATGTCTATAATGAAAATGGAGAACAAAGATAATGAAAAAACTTAATATTAGCAAAAGATTTTTTGCATTTGGAACTGTTTTCCTATTATCTTTAGGACTAGCAAATTCCTTACAAACTAATCAACAAAGTTTTAATGAAAAAAATGATAATATTAAAGTTTTATCAATTGACAATAACCTTCTTAGTGATGATGTTGAATCACTAGATGTTTCTGTTAATCTTACTAATAAGCTTTTTAACTATGATATTACCTTTAAAACAAATGCTTTTGATAATCAACAAACTAATAGTTTTTTCTTTTGAACTTCTTCAACAAGTACAGATTTAGAATGAGATAAGTTTGATTTTGGAACAAAAACTACAATTATTAATAGACATGCATCTGATAGTGCTTCATATGAAAAAGCTTTTACTGATGGATGAATTACCACTTATAATGATGATTCAGGAACTATTCAATTCGGAATCAAATATGGAGCAGAAAATTATGCTACTAAAAATTCAATTGAAATTGAAGCAAAATCAATAGGTGAAGGTGAAAGTAAAACTGAATTATATAACCTGCCTAAAGAAAATGTTTTATTAAAGTTAAATGAAGATAAAACCTTTGCTCAAATAACTTTCTTTATGGAATATGATGTTAACCGTCTTGAACTTGATCATGTTTATCTAAAATCAAGTAAAGATGATAGTGTCAATCTTAATTTATTTAAAGGTAATGATATTAATCTAATCCAAGGAACAAATAAGTTTACTTTACAATTAGGGAAAAACTATCATTATCACGATCTTTATTTAGAATTTTCTTTTAATGATGAAAAAATAAAAGAAAATGGAATAAAATATTTTATTAATAGTAATTTTAATAGTGATAGTGAAACTGATTTTCAATCTGGAATTCCTTCTTCAAAATGACAATGAGGAACAAAAGAAGTCATTACTTTTGTTTTTATTATTCTTTTCATTATTATCATTTTAATTGTATTGTTTGTTATCATTTTACAAATTAAAAAACGTAAACGTTTAGAAAATGAACAAGCAGAACAATATTATGATCAAAATTTATTATAAATTAATTTTAACTTTAGGTTAGATATAAAAATACTCAAACATAATTATGTTTGAGTATTTTTATTATAAAAGTTAACTTATTTAATTATTGATTTATTAATTTTGTAAATTAAATTGTATTTCGATTACATTAATTTTGTTGAATATTTACAAAAAAAATAAAACTTTAAAAATAGTTTTTATCTTTTTATTAAGCATAAAAAAAGTTATAATTTTATTATAAAGGTGGTGTGTTTTTATTAAATTATTTAAAAAAAATTTTGTTTTTTTGTTAGTATTATTTTTAATTTCATTAATCAGTATTAATGGCATTTTTAATTTAAATATAGAAAAACAATATTCTCTTCAAAGAGCAAGAAAAAAAAGAAAAAAATGAAGTTATTAATGAAAATAATGGTGATATATTAAAGGTTAATGAATCGATTGGATATAGTGTAGATTCAACAATTGAAAGAAGTCCGTTTTTTGATGTGTTAATTACCTATAATGATTACGATGATTCTGGATTAACAAATAATTTATATTCTTTAACATTTAAAATAACTAATAAAAGAAATAAAGTAATCAATAGAATTCAATGAATTAAACTTTATAATAAATTTATAGTTATTGATGCAAGACAGGGTAATCAAGAAATCCCTGTAAATTCCTCAATTTCTTATGATATAACATTCGAAGTTCCTAAAAAAGTAACGTTGCCAATGACAAGAGTAGGAATAGAAGAAGATGATTCAACTGAAGCTGACCCTGATGTTACATATAGTAAATTTGTAACACTTTCGACTGAAGTAAAACCGATAACTGAACCAAAAATTAGTAATATTAATGTTGTTAAAAACATTGATGAACCAAATAAAATTAAGCTTACTTGAACATATACTGACGGAGATACTGCTTTAGTTGATCAAAGTACTATTAGTGGAAAAGGAATTCCTAGTGGTTCAATAAAAATTATTCCAACAGCAGAAGAAAAAGAAATTGATAATGTAAGCTTTAATACTTTAGCAGATGATTGAAGTATTAATCTTGCTTATAATAAAAGCGGAAGTGTTCAAACAGATAACTATCCTGTTCCTGATTTTGTTACTTATGAAGAAAATATGACTTCATTGACAACATTTACTTATGGGACAATTGTTGAAAATAAAGTTAATATTGACTTAAACATTAGTAATTTGACAAGTTCATATTTTACCTATACAAACTTTACT
>CAMZOE010000010.1 GCA_947330515.1 uncultured Mycoplasmataceae bacterium | reverse complement strand
CTAGTTCATGATGATTTATTAAAAGAACTTGGAGCTGCAGGAGTTTCAGGTAAAGATAAAAATTTACAAGTTATTTTTGGTGGAGAAGCCGATCTTCTAAAATCAGAACTAAGAGATATGAAATCAGGAAAAGTTAGTTATAATGTTGAAGCGGTTGAAAAAGAGTATCAATTAATCAACAATTTAACAAAAGAAATTATTGCTGATGAAATAGTAATAGTTGATGAATCTAATGATGTTAAAGAAGTAGAAGAAGCTCTTGAAATTCTTAAAGAATTAAAAGAAACTTTAGAAACACAAATAGATCAAAATAAAATTGAAGAAGATAAAAAAGCTGCACAAGCAAAAACACAACAACAAGTTAAAGCAGAAGCTGATAAAAAAGCTGCACAAGCAAAAGAACAACAACAAGCTAAAGAAGAAGCAGACAAAAAAGCCGCACAAGCAAAAGCAAAAGAAGAAGCAGACAAAAAAGCAAGAAAAGAAGCGTTAGAAAAAGAAAAAGAAAAAAAACGTGAAGAAGCTCATGCAAAAGCTAAAGCAAAAGCAGAAGCAGATAAAAAACTTCATGAAGAGAAAAAACGTCAAAAAGAATTAGCTAAAGCAAAAAAAGCCGCTGCTGAAAAAGCCACTGTTGAAAAAGAAACAACTGATCAAAAATCATCACCTATTCAAGAAAAAACTAAAACAAAAGAATACTCAAAATCAAAAGAAGTTTTTGAAGAACAACAAGTAACAATTTCTGAAGAAGATAAAGAAACTGCAAAATTATTACTTGGTTTTCTTGGTGGTAAAAGTAATGTTAAAACAATTAAAAGTAATATTACAAGAATTTCTATAAAAGTAGAAAATAGAAAAAATGTTGATGATGAAAAAATAACAACTCTAGATGTTAAAAGTATTGTAGGAAGAGCAAATTCTTTCCAATTAATTTGAAACGGAGAAGTTGATTCTTTAGTTCAAGCACTAAATAATTTATTAGATTAAAATTTTATTTTAATAATTAATTAAATAAATAAAAGCAAGACATATTTTATAATATGTCTTGCTTTTTTATTCATTATTGGATAAAATTATATTATATAAAAAAATTATTTTATATAAGAATTATTCATAAAAAAAGGAGTTTTTTATTAAAAAGAAATATCAAACTAATCATGTAGAAGGTTCAATTATTTATGAGATAATTGAAAAAACAAGTTTTGTTTTGCACATTATAGCATTAATTTCTGGAATTTTTGTAATTACTGGAATTGTAGAAAAATCAGAAGTAATTAAATTTTATTCAGAAATTTTTACATTAATTGTTTTATTCTTAATTGTTTTTATTCATTTTTTAAAACCATTACTTGTTAGAATTTATATTAAAAGATATTTACATAATTTTTGAGGTTCAAACATTGTTTCATCAAAAATTTGTGTTGTTAATGAAATTAAAATTAAATCAGGATGGAATTCTGAAATTATTACTCCTCAAGAAATATTTCATTTAGAAATGAATGAAATTAGTTGAGATAAAAGTAATCCTTTCGATTGAAAATTAAAACTTAGTATTGAAGTTTTGGAAAGATCTCATAAAATTGAAGAAAATGAAGAAAACTTTTTAAGCTTCTTTATTTATAATGTTTTAATAAATGTTAAAGAAAATAATGTTAGATTATCAACATTAGTGGTAAATTCTAAAGATGATGATCATATTGAAAAGATTTTTTATATTAATTTTAAGAGAAATGATAATAAAGCTGTTTGAAGTGGAATGTATCCAGAATTTCCTTTTTATGGTGAATGAAATTGGGCAAATAAAACTAGTTTAGCAAAAGAAACAATATCTATTCATGATTTAGATGAAATGAAAAAATCTAAAAAAAGTTTTGTTGTTCCAGAAGAGTTTTTTAAAAGCGTTGTTGAAAAACAAATTAAACCAGAGAAAAAAAACAAAGAAAAGAATTCAATAAATAAAACTATTGATAGTGAAACAAAAGAAGTAGAAAAAAACTAATTTATAGAAAAAAAGTTTTAATTGTATTAAGAAAAAAATAAATATTCATTATATTAAGGTATTAAAAAGTAAACCTATTTATAATGAATTTTTTTCTTTTTAAATTATATAAAAAAAAATTTTTTTTTCTTCATTTTTTGATAAAATAAAAATGGTATTAAAGTACCTTAATTGACACACACAAAATAGTGGAAAAAAAAGGAAATTTCATGGAAAGTAACGAAATTAGAATTAAATTAAAATCATATGATTCAAATTTAATAGATGCAACTACAAAAAAAATAATTGATGTAGTTAAATCTACGGGTGCGGATATTTATGGACCAGTTCCATTACCGACTCATAGAGAAGTATTTACAGTTTTAAGAGCTGTACATAAATATAAAAAATCTAGAGAACAATTTGAACTAAGAACACATAAACGTTTAGTTGGTATTCATAATTACAATAAAGAAACTATTGATAAATTGAATAGGATAGCTATTCCTACAGGAGTTACAGTTCAAATAAAAAACGTTTAATCGTTTAAAAACTATTTAGTGTCAAGCTTTTATTTAATTTTTTTATGTTTTACATGAAAAAACAATGAATAAAAAGCCAATGAATGGAGAATATATTATGAAAGGTATTCTAGGAAGAAAAGCCGGAATGACACATGTGTTTAGCGCTGATGGGAAAGCAATTCCTGTAACAGTTATTGAAGTTAAACCAAATGTTGTTTTACAAGCTAAAACTCAAGAATCAGATGGATATGTTGCACTTAAGTTAGGTTATGAGGATAAAAAAATCTCAAGAACAAATAAACCTGATCAAGGACAATTTAAAAAAGTTAATGCAACTCCAAAATATTTTATAAAAGAAATTCGTAATATGGAAGGGTTTGAACCTGGTTCAACAATTCAAGCTTCTATATTTGAAGAAAATACTTATGTAGATGTTACTGGTATTTCAAAAGGTAAAGGATTTCAAGGATCAATAAAAAGACATAATTATAGTATTGGTCCAAAAGCCCATGGTTCTAAATATCATAGGGGTTCAGGTTCTTTAGGAGATATCCGTGGAACAGTTAAAAAAACTAAAAAATTACCTGGACATATGGGTAGTGAACAAAAAACAATTCAAAATTTACCAATTTTAAAAATTGATTTAGAAAATAATTATGTTTTAATTAAAGGATCAATTCCAGGTCCTAATAAATCTTATGTAATTATTAAAGAATCAATTAAAAAATCAACATTATTAACTGATTATTCTTTAGTTAATTTACAACAAGAAAAAATCAAAAATGAACTTATCGAAGAAGGTAAAAAATATTCAGCTTCATTAAATTCAAAAATGTCAATTGAGGAAATGAAAGAAGCTATTGTTGCTGCAAAAGAAATTCATGATAAAGAACTTCAAGAGCAAAAAGAATTATTAACTCAAGCGCAAGAACTTGGAATTAGTAATTCAAACAAACTTTCTTTAGATGAACTAAGAAAATCTGTTACTAAAGCAAAAGAAACAGTTAAAGCAAAAGAAGAAAAAGAGGGGGAGAACTAAATTATGGAATTAAAAGTATTTAATGTTTTAGGAAAAGAAGTTTCTAAAATTGAAATAAGTAATGAAGTATTTGGAATCGAACCACATAATCAAGCAATGTTTGATTTAATTCTTTCTGAAAGAGCTGCAAAACGTCAAGGAACTAAAAAAACAAAAACTAGAACTGAAGTTTCTGGTGGAGGAAGAAAACCTTGAAAACAAAAAGGAACAGGGAGAGCTAGACAAGGTTCAATCCGTTCACCACAATGAAGAGGTGGGGGAGTTGTTTTCGGACCAACAGGAATGGAAAACTATACTCTTAAAGTAAATAAAAAAGTTAGAAAATTAGCTTTTAAATCAGGTTGATCACAAAAAGCAAAAGATAATGAAATCATCGTTTTTGATGCAATTGAGTTTAATCATCCAAAAACATCAGATTTTGTTCAAATGCTAAAAAACTTTAAAAGTGAAGATAAAAAAATCATTATTCTTTTAAAAGGTGATAAATCAGATTACAAAACATACCTATCATCAAGAAATTTAGGGAATGTTCTTGCTGTACCATTTAAAGAATTAACTTTAGAAGATATTATTAATTCTGATGTTATTTTCTCTTCTCAAGAAGTATTAAAGTTAGTAGAAAAGGGGCTTGAATAAAATGAATATAAATGATATTATTATCAAACCAATAATTACTGAAAAATCTTCAAGTCTTTTAGAAAATAATGTTTATTCATTTGAAGTAAATAAAAAAGCAACTAAAACAGATGTTAAAAGAGCTATCTTAATTATTTTTGCTAATTCAAATGTTAAAATTTCTAAAATCAGAATGCAAGTAGTAAAACCTAAAGCTAAACGTCTTGGTAAATATGAAGGAAAAACTAGAGGTTATAAAAAAGCTATGGTATATCTTTCCGAGGGATCAATTCCAATATATGGTTCTCAAGGTGTTGAAAACAACGAAAAAGGTAAGAAAAAATCAAGATTAAAAATTATCAATACAGATAAAATTATGAATGGTAAAAAATAAGGAGTAATTATGGCACAACAAATAAAAAAGTATAAACCAACATCACCTGGTAGAAGAAATTCATCAGTTGTTATTTATAAAAATACAATTACTACCGATAAACCAGAAAAAAGCCTTTTAGTACCTTTAAATAAAAAATCAGGTCGTAATAATTCAGGTTCAATAACTGTTCGTCATAAAGGTGGAGGAGTTAAAAGAAGATATCGTATTATTGATTTTAAAAGAAACAAAGACAATGTTCCTGCAAAAGTAGCATCAATTGAATACGATCCAAATAGAACTGCTTTTATTGCTTTACTACATTATTTAGATGGTGAAAAACGTTATATTTTAGCCACTAAAAATATGAAAGTTGGACAAACTGTTTTATCAGGAGAAGAAGTTGAAATTGCAGAAGGAAATTCTTGTGCAATGGAAAACATGCCTGAAGGGACAATAATTCATAATATTGAATTAAAACCTAAAAAAGGTGGACAATTAATTAGAACTGCCGGAACATCTGCTCAATTACTTGGAAAAGATGAATCTGAAAGATATGTAATTGTTAGGCTTGCATCAGGTGAAAGAAGAAAAATCTTAGCATCTAATAGAGCTACAATCGGGGAAGTTTCAAATGCTGCTCATTCACTAGAAAGAATTGGAAAAGCAGGACGTAATCGTCATAAAGGAATTAGACCAACAGTTAGAGGGTCTGTAATGAATCCTAATGATCATCCCCATGGAGGAGGAGAAGGAAAATCACCAGTTGGTAGAAAATCTCCAATGACTCCTTGAGGTAAAAAAGCAATGGGTGTTAAAACACGTAAAGCTAATAAAGCTTCAAATAAATACATCATTAAAAGAAGGAATGGTAAAAAATAATGTCAAGATCATTAAAAAAAGCACCGTTTATCGATGAGCATTTAAGAAAAAAAGTTGAAGCAGCTGTTGAATCAAAATCAAAGAAACCAATTAAAACATGATCAAGAAGATCTACAATCTTCCCTAATTTTATTGGATTAACATTCCAAGTTCATAATGGTAGAGATTTTGTTAATGTTTATATCATTGAAGATATGGTAGGACATAAACTTGGTGAATTCGCTCCAACGAGAAAATTCGGTGGACACGGCGCAGATAAAAAGAAAAAGAGATAGGAGAAAATAAAAATGGAAGCAAAAGCATCAACAAAATATTTACGTATCTCTTCACAAAAGGTGAATTTAGTATTAGAGTTAATTAGAAACAAAAATACTATTGAAGCCATTGCTATTTTAGAACAAACAAATAAAAAAGCTGCACCATTAGTATTAAAAACATTGAATTCTGCTATTGCTAATGCAACAGAAAATCATGGAATGCTTGCGGATAAATTATTTGTAAGTCGTACAGTAGCAAACGAAGGTCCAACTTTAAAAAGATTTAGACCTAGAGCAAAAGGAAGAGCAGATCTTAAAAGAAAAAGAACAACAATTTTAGAAGTAGTTGTTTCTGATGAAAGAAAAGGGAGATAGTCATGGGTCAAAAAGCAAATCCAAATGCGATTCGTTTAGGAATTACTAAACCTTGAAATGCAACATGATATCCTTCTGATAATAAAGATTGAGCTAAATTTCTTGGTGAAGATAAAAAAATTAGAAATTATTTCAAACCACTTGAAAGAAAATATTTTATCGGAAGAATAGTAATTAATAGAATTGCTAAAAATAATAAAATAAGTGTTGATATTTATACTGCCCGTCCTGGAATTATTTTAGGAAAAGATGGATCAAATATAAAAGAAATCAACATTGCAATTAAAAAAGTTTTAAAAGATAAAAACAAAAACATTGAATTAAATGTTAAAGAAATTCCTAGAGCAGATTTATCAGCACAATTAGTTGCTAATGAAATCGCAATTGCTTTAGAAAATCGTGTTCCTTTTAGAATTATTCAAAAGAAAATGATTGCGAGAGTTATGAAAGCTGGAGCTTTAGGAGTTAAAACTAAAGTTTCTGGAAGACTTAACGGAGTTGAAATGGCTCGTTCAGAAGGTTATTCTCGTGGAGTTGTTCCTTTACAAACATTTAGAAACGATATTGATTTTTCAATCGCAGAAGCTAAAACAACTTATGGTGTTATTGGGGTAAAAGTTTGAATTTCTAAATCAGAAATTTTAGGAAACAAACCAGTAACAATGATTGAGGAAGAAAGAAAACCTTACAAAAAAAGATATAACAACAATAGACCAAATAATGGTAGATCAAATAATAATAATAGATCAAATAATAATAATAGATCAAACAATAATAATAGACCGAATAATGGTGGTAAAACAAATTCTGGGGATGGTGCTAAATAATGTTACAACCTAAAAGAACTAAATACAGAAAACCATTTCGTGTTTCTTATGAAGGAAAAGCCAAACGTGGAACAACAATTGAATTTGGGAGATATGCTATTCAAGCACAAACAGCTGGTTGAGTAGATGCAAGACAAATAGAATCTGCCAGAAAAGCAATTGTTAGACATATGAAACGTGGTGGAAAAATTTGAATAAGAATATTTCCTCATAATGCACTTACTAAAAAACCTTTAGAAGTTCGTATGGGAAAAGGTAAAGGTAGTGTTGATAGATACGTTGCCGTTGTAAAACCTAAAATGATTTTATTTGAAGTTGATTTTCATAATGAAGCAGATGCTTTAGAAGCATTAAGACTTGGACAACATAAATTACCAATTATATGTAAGGTAGTTAAAAAGGATGATTTAAATGGCTAAAAAAGATATAGAAAAACTAAGAGCAAAATCAAAACCTGAGCTTCTAAAAGAAATTTCAATTTTAAAAGGTCAATTTATGAGATTAAGATTTCAAGCAGAAACAGGTCAATTAAATGAAACTCATGAACTAACACAAGTGAGAAAAGATATTGCAAGAGTATTTACAGTAATTAAAGAAAAAGATAGCCCAAAAGTTGTTGCAAAAGCAAAAAATAAAAAAGCTATAAAAGGAAAATAAAATGGAAAGAAATAACAGAAAAGTTTATATTGGGGTTGTTACTTCAGATAAAATGGACAAAACAATTACCGTTCAAGTTGACACTTACCGTAAACATCCTTTATATCAAAAACGTGTAAAATATTCTAAAAAATTTAAAGCGCATGATGAATATGGAGAAGCTAAAATTGGCGATAAAGTATCAATCATGGAAACAAAACTATACTCTAAATCTAAATACTTCAGATTAGTAGAAGTAAAAGAGAGACAAAAGGTGGCTAAATAGTATGCTTCAACAAGAAACTAGAGTTAATGTAGCTGATAATTCAGGAGCAAAAGAATTACTAATTATTAGAAATTTAGGTGGATCACATCGTAAATTTTCTTCAGTTGGTGATATTGTTGTTTGTACAGTTAAATCTGCTCAACCACATGGAATGGTTAAAAAAGGACAAGTTGTAAAAGCTGTTATAGTTCGTACAAAATATCCTTTAAGACGTAATACTGGTGAAATTGTTCGTTTTGATGATAACGCTGCAGTTATTATTAAAGATGATAAAACACCAAGAGGAACTCGTATCTTTGGACCAGTAGCAAGAGAATTAAGAGAAAAGGGTTACTCAAGAGTAATTTCACTTGCTCAAGAAGTTCTTTAAGGAGAAGGTTATGAGAGTTAAAAAAAGTGATCGTGTAGTTGTTATTGCAGGAAAAGATAAGGGAAAAATTGGAGTTGTAATTGAAACTAACTCTGAAACAAAAAAAGTTATTGTTGAAGGAATCAACATTAAAACTTATCATAAAAAACCTACACAAATAAATCCCGAAGGTGGAATCATTAAACAAGAAGGACCAATTGATGTTTCTAATGTAATGGTTGTCGAAGGAAAAGGGAAAAATGTAGTTGCCTCAAAAGTTGGTTATCGTTATGAAATCAATGAAAAATCAGGTAAAAAAAATAAAATTAGATTCTTGAAAAAAAATAATCAAGATATATAAGAGGAAGGAAAACATTTAATTATGGGTATAGAATCAAGACTATATGATAAATATAAAACTGAAATTGTTCCTTCTTTAAAAAAAGATTTCAATCTTAACATAATGCAAGTTCCAAAGATTGAAAAAATAGTAATTAATATGGGTTTAGGAAAAGCAGTTAATGATAAAAGTATCATTCAAGATGCTCAAAAAGAACTAGCATTAATTACAGGACAATTTCCAATTACTACTAAAGCAAAGAAATCAATTGCTACATTTAAATTAAGACAAGATATGCCAATTGGAGTTAAAGTAACTTTAAGAGGACAAAAAATGTATGATTTTTTAGATAAATTAATTTCTATTTCTTTACCACGTATTCGTGATTTTAGAGGTTTAAATAGTAATTCATTTGATCAATTTGGTAATTATACTTTAGGAATCAAAGAACATATTATTTTCCCTGAAATTGAATATGATAAAGTTAAAACCATTAAAGGATTAGATATTACCATGGTAACATCTTCAACAGAAAATGAGCACGTTTATGAAATGCTTAAACGTTTAGGTATGCCTTTTGGTACTAAATTTAAAGGAGCGTCAAATAATGGCTAGAAAAGCTTTAGTTGAAAAACAAAAAAAACATCAAAAATTTTCTACAAGAGAATATACACGTTGTCAAATTTGCGGAAGACCACATGCAGTTAATCGTAAATATGGAATATGTAGAGTTTGCTTTAGAGATATGGCATCAAAAGGGGAAATTCCAGGTGTTAAAAAATCATCTTGATAAGGTGCATTTTAATCAAGGAGTATAAGAGATATGATAAATGATCCAATTGCAGATATGCTAACACGCATTAGAAATGCAAACCAAAGAAGATTTAAAACAGTAGAAATACCATATTCAAAAATTAAAAATGAATTTGCAAAAGTTTTAATTGATGAAGGTTATATTAAGGATTTTAAAATCTTAAATAGTGATAATGTAGCTAAAAAATCAATTTTAATTTATTTAAAGTATAAAGGACAAAAACGTGTTATTTCAGGTTTAAAAAGAATTTCAAAACCTGGTTTAAGAGTATATTCACGTTCTGAAAAATTACCTAAAGTACTTAATGGATTTGGGATTGCTGTAATTTCAACTTCACAAGGAATGATGACAGCTAAAAATGCTAAACTAAATAATTTAGGAGGGGAAGTTTTAGCTTTCGTTTGATAGATTATGAGTAGAGTCGGAAAAAGAATTTTAAACATTCCTGAGGGAGTAGAAGTAACAATTACTAAAGATAATTTAGTAACAGTAAAAGGTTCTCTAGGAGAAATGCAAAAAAAATTCCCAAGAGAATTTGAAATCACTAAAGAAAACAACCAAATAAAAGTTGTTAATAATAATAACGCTAAACAAGCAAGAATGATGCATGGAACTATTAATTCATTAATTAATGGAATGCTTATTGGTGTTAAAGAAGGTTATAAAAAAGAACTTCAAATTATTGGAGTTGGATATAACGTTAAAATGAATGGTAATGAATTAATTTTTTCATTAGGTTATTCACATAAAATTGAGAAAACAATTCCTGATAATTTAAAAGTTGAATTAGTTAAACAAACTGGTTTAATTATTTCTGGAATTGATAAACAAGCTGTTGGTTTATTTGCTTCTCAAATTAAAAAACTTCGTAAACCAGAACCATATGGTGGAAAAGGAATTAGATATAAAGATGAGCATATTATTAGAAAAGCTGGAAAAGCAGCTAAATAGGGAGTAGACATGGCAAAAAAAACAAAAGAACAAGCAAGAAAAATTCGTCATTATAGAGTTAGAGCGAAAATTGCTGGAACAAGTGAACGCCCAAGAGTAAATGTTTTCGTTTCCAACTCAAACTTCTATGCTCAAATAATTGATGATAATGAAGGAAAAACACTTGTTTCTTCTTCAACATTAACTTTAAAACTAAATGGTTCAAATATTGAAAACGCTAAAAAAGTTGCATCTGATTTAGCAAAAAAAGCAAATGAAAAAAATATTAAAAATATTGTTTTTGATCGTGGTGGATATCTTTATCATGGTAAAGTTAAAGCATTTGCAGAAATCTTAAGAGAAAACGGATTGGAATTTTAGGGAGACATTATGACTGAAAATTCAGAAATAAAAAAAGAAGTAACTCAAGAAAAAACTTCTAAATCAACTACAAGTGATTCAAAACAAGTTGCTTCAAATCCAAAAACTTCTTCTGATTCTAAACCATCTATTCCTAGTTCTAAACCAAAAGAATTTAGAAGAGATAATAATAGACCAAGAAGAAATAATCGTAAAAACTTTAATCGTGAAACTGATCAATATGAAGAAAAAGTTATTCAAATTAAAAGAGTTATCAAAGTAACAAAAGGTGGAAGAAAATTTAAATTTTCTGCACTAGTTGTTGTTGGTGATAAAAAAGGTCATGTAGGATTTGCAACTGCAAAATCTATAGAAGTACCTGAAGCGATTAAAAAAGCTGCAAGACTTGCAAGAAAAAATATTTATTCAGTAAAAATAGTTGGTGATCATAAAACTATTCCTCATGAATATATTGGACACAATGGAGCTGCAAGAGTTTTACTAAAACCAGCTAAAGATGGAAAAGGAATTGTTGCTTCTGATGTTGTACGTTCAGTTGTTGAACTTGCTGGAATTGAAAATATTTATAGTAAAAATTTAGGTTCAAATACTCCTAAAGCTGTTGTTCTTGGAACAATAGATGCTCTTGTTTCAATGAAAACTAAAGAACAATTTGAAAAATTAAGAGACAAAAAACTATAGATAGGAGATAGACATGAAATTACATTCTTTAAAACCTACTCCAGGTTCTAGACAAGCTAAAAAAAGAGTTGGTCGTGGTACTGGTTCTGGTCATGGTAAAACTGCCGGACGTGGAGAAAATGGACAAAAATCCAGAGCAGGATATAGTAAGAAAATAGGATTTGAAGGTGGACAAAATCCACTTTACAAAAGAATTCCCAAACGTGGGTTCAATAACATTAATACTGTTGAATATGATATTATCAATATCCAAGATTTAAATCGTTTAAATGATGTTAAAGAAGTTACTTTAGCAACATTTGTTGAATTTAATTTAATCAAAAATCTTAACAAAAAAATCAAAATATTAGGTAACGGAGATTTAGAAGTGAAATTTGCTTCAATTCAAGCAAACAAAGTTTCCGCTTCCGCTAAAGAAAAACTTGAAAAAGCAGGAGTAAAACTAATAATAGTTTAATTTTTTATTGGTTATGAAATATTTGAAACAATTATTCTTAGACTGAAAAATATTAAAGAGAGTATTAATAACATTGTTATTGATACTTTTATTTCGTTTAGGAACGCTAATTACACTACCTGGGGCACAAATAAATCAAGGTGATTTAGGGAACGAAGCAAGTTTTCTATCTCTTCTTAATTTACTTGGAGGAGGAGGATTGATGAAATTCTCGATCTTCGCTCTTGGAGTCACACCGTATATTACTTCATCAATTATTATTCAATTACTATCAACTGATGTAATTCCTCCCCTTGCACGTTTAAACAAACAAGGAGAAAAAGGAAGAATTAAATTAGAAAAAATTACAAGAATAACAGCAATTTTTATTGCAATTGTTCAAGCTGTCGCCATTGCTTTAGCATTAACTAGTTCAGGATATGTAACAATTCCTGCTGGTAGTGAATCAGCATATATTGCAGAGTATACTGTTATTATGGTTGCCGGATCAATGGTTGCTATTTGAATAGCTGATCAAATAACAATGTATGGAGTTGGTAATGGAACATCAATGCTTATTTTAGTTGGAATTTTAGCATTATTGCCTTCTAAACTAAATAATTCTTGAGTTAATATTATGGGTTCAACCTTCTATTTAACTTCATTTATGTTCTTCATCTTTTATATTTCATTGTTTTTACTTATCATTTTATTTATTGGTTGATTTGAAACTTCAACAAGACAAATCCCAATTCAACAAACTGGTAGAGGTTTAAGTTTAATGAAAACAAAACAAACTTATATGCCTTTAAAAGTAAATCCAGCAGGTGTAATTCCGGTCATTTTTGCTTCATCATTAATGACTTTAGCACCAACAATTGCTCAATTCTTCCCTGATACTTCAGTTGGAAAACATTGAGTAGTACAAAATTTTTCATTAAATTCACTGTTTGGAATTACTTTATATTCAATATTAGTTTTTTTATTCACAATGTTTTATTCACATATTAATATTAATAGCGAACAAACTGCAGAGCAATTTCAAAAACAGTCAACCTTTATTATAGGGATTAAACCAGGAATTGAAACTGAAACTTATTTATCAAAAACAGTAACTTCACTTTCAATTATTGGAGCATTCTATTTAACTTTTGTTGCTATCCTTCCATATTTAATTGGTTTCTTAGGAATTCCTAATTATATTGGGATTGGTGGAACATCAACAATTATTATGGTTTCTATTTCGATAGATACTTGACAACAAATCCAAGCAAGATTAATTGCTTCTGGAACAAAATCTTCACAGAAAGGTAAAGTTAATAAAGCTAATATCAATAAAAAAAGAAATTCAAAAAAATCTTCAGATTCTGATACAGTTTTATTCAACTAAACTAATATATGTTTTATATTTTTTTAGGAGCCCCTGGTACTGGGAAAGGGACAGTTTCATCTGAGTTGAAAGAAAATCATAATTTTATTCATATTTCAACTGGTGATTTATTTAGAAATATTATGAAAGGTGATTCTAACCTTTCAAAAAAAATTAATAAACTAGTGAATGAAGGTAATCTTATTGATGATCAAACTACAACTGAGGTTTTAGTTGATGCACTAGAAAAAATGGATCTTTCTAAAAAAATAATTTTAGATGGTTATCCGAGAAATTTAAATCAAACAAAAAGATTAGAGAAATATTTTCAAGAAAAAAATATTAATGAATATAAAATAATTTCTTTTAATCTATCTAATGATGTAATCATTAAAAGACTTTCCGGAAGAAGGCTTTGTCCAATGTGCGGAAAGATTTACAATCTTACTCACAATCCTCCTAAAGTAGAAAATCATTGTGATGTTGATAATGAAACATTAATCATTAGAAAAGATGATCATCCTGATAGCATTAAACATCGTTTAGAAGTTTTTGAAGAACAAACAAAACCAATGATTGATTATTATAGAGAACAAAATAATCTAATTGAAATTGATGCAAATAAACCAACAAAAGAGATAATTTTAGAGGTTTTAAATGTTTAAAAATTTTTTTAATGTTAAAAGTTTTTCTAAAACTCCAAAAGAAATAGCAAAAGTAAAAGAAGCTTCAAGAATTGTAGCACTAGTTCATGAAGAACTAAAAAAAGAGATTAAACCTGGATCAATCCCTTTAGAACTTGATGCAATTGCTAAAAAAATTATTGAAGAAAATGGTGGAAAACCTGCATTTTTAGATTATGATGGTTTTCCTAATAGTATTTGTCTTTCTATTAATGAAACTTTAGTTCATGGGATTCCTAATAATAATCCATTACATGAAGGGGATATTGTTTCAATTGATGTTGGAGTTGAAAAAGATGGTTACTATGGAGATGCAGCTTTTTCAATGGGGGTTGGAAAGATAAGTGAAAAAAATCAAAAACTTTTAGATATTACTAAGGAAGCACTTGCAATTGCTATTGCATTTGCAAAACCTGGAGTAAAACTTAGTGAACTTGGAAAAGAAGTTCAAGAATATGTAGAGGCAAATGAATTACATGTTGTCAAAGATTTTGTTGGTCATGGAATTGGAAAAGAACTTCATGAAGAACCAAATGTTCCTAATTTCTTTGATAAGAGAAATAACTTTGTCTTACAAGAAAATATGACCATTTGTATTGAACCTATGGTAATGTTTGAAACTGATCAAGTTTTTATTGATCCTTTAGATAAATGAAGTGTTAGAAATTCTAAAGGGAAAAATACTTCCCATGAAGAACACACTGTATTAATAACAAAGGAAGGAGCAAAAATTTTAAGCAAAGTATAAGTATGCAAAAAGAAGAAAACGTATTAAAGCTTAACGGAACAGTAGTAAAATTAATTCCCAAAGGTGAATTCGAAGTTAAATTAGAAAATGGACATACAATTGTTGCTCATGTTTCTGGAAAAATAAGAATGAATTTTATTAGAATTTTAGTTGGAGATAAAGTTTCCATTGAAATTAGTCCTTATGATCCAACAAGAGGAAGAATTGTTTATAGATTCTAAAAAAAACAAAAATGAAGATTTATAAAAAATCTTCATTTTTTTATTATATATTCATAATATATAATAGATATTTTTTTTATAAAATTAAGGTATAATTCATTAATATAATTAAATTAGAAAGAAAAAAAATGAATATATTAAATAACGATGTCAAGAAAAATTGACATAAAAAAATTTCTCAAAAAATTCCAAAACAAATGATTATTATTTTGTTTGCTTTTTTTGTAACAATCTTATTTACAATGAACTTATCATGATTAATTTTTGTTCAAGATTCAACTACGATTAGTAGTTCTCTTAAATGGAATATTGCTATTACTTTTATTTCATCGATTTTTGGAATGATGAATGTTGCAACATATTCACTATATGATCCAAATAGTCCAAATGTAAATAGAGTTAAAATTTTTATTGTTTTTAATACAATAGCAGTTATTTCTCTTGCGATTGTTAATTCTACGAATCATTTGTGATTTCTTTTTTTTGAAAATGTTACATTCTTTTTTACAGGAATGTATCAATACTATAAATGATTTATAAAAGTTGATGATGAACAACAATCATTTGATTTTATTTTAGTTAATAAGTATGGAACAATAAAAACAATTTTAATAATTTCAGGAATTGTTCTTCTTCTTTCTTTTTTTATTTTTTGAATGTCAATTGGACTTACACTTTTAATTAAAAAAATACCATTAAAAGATGCAACTAGTTATGAAATTGTTTCTGCAGTAATTGATGGATTTGCTTTTTCACTTTCTTTAATAAGTATTATTTTAGTGGCAAAAAAATCTGTTGAAAGTCAAATAATTTTCTTAATTTCAGATATTATTTTAATTATTTGATGATTATTTAATGCTATTACAGTTCCAAATAATAGTGGTAGTTCAATTGAAATTTCTTCTTTTAGACTTTCATCTATGTCACTAGTTATTTTATTTACTTTTTATTCCACTACTAATGTTGTTAATTTTTTTGTTTGACCAAATCTAAGTAATTAAATAAATTTAGTTAATAATTTGGTAATTTTATACTTTTAATTTAAAATAAATCCCTTTTAAAGGGATTTATTCTTTAAATATGTTAAAATATAAAGGATATAATTAAATAAGTTTTGGAATAAAATAATTTACGTTGCATCTAGAATCCGTTTGATTTTAATCTTCAACCTGATTTTAGTTGAATTATACAATACGTGAATGCATGAAAGTGTTTATTTAAAAAATATCATAGAAATTAATGCTTTTAATAAAGTATTAACTTTATTTTTAGTGATAAAAATAAAAGAAAAGGAGTAAACAATGAAAGTAAGATCTTCAGTAAAACCAATGTGTAAAGATTGTCAAGTAATCAAAAGAAAAGGGAGAGTACGCGTTATTTGCTCAAACCCAAAACACAAACAAAGACAAGGATAAATTAAGAAAGTTAACATAAGATATGGCAAGAATTAAGAATATTGAAATTCCAAATCATAAACATATAAGCATTTCACTTACTCATATTTTTGGAATCGGAAGATCAAGAGCATTAACAATTTGTAAAAATGTTAATGTTGATCCATCAAAAAAAACCAAAGATTTAACTGATGAAGAGTTAAATAATTTACGTAATGAAGTAAATAAATTTACTTTAGAAGGTGATTTAAGACGTGAAGTTGCATATAACATTAAACGTTTAATGGAAATTGGTTCATACCGTGGAATCCGTCATAGACGTGGATTACCAGTAAGAGGACAATCATCAAAACAAAATGCTAGAACAAGAAAAGGTCCTAAAAAAACTGTAGCAAATAAAAAGAAAGCAACTAAATAAGTAAAGGCAGGTAAAAGATTATGGCTAAAAAAGTTACAACAAGAAGAAGAAAAAAAGTTAAGAAAAATATACCTGAAGCTATTGCTCATATTAGTTCTACTTTTAATAATACAATCATTACTATTACTGATATGGAAGGTAATGCAATTGTATGATCATCAGCAGGAGCTATTGGTTTCAAAGGTGCTAAAAAATCAACTCCATATGCAGCGCAACTAGTTGCGCAAGCGATTTCAAAATCAGCACAAGACAACGGGGTTAAAATTATTGATGTTTACATTAAAGGGGTAGGACCAGGAAAAGATGCCGCTTTAAGACAATTTCAAGCTTCTAATTTAGAAGTAAGAAAAATCAAAAATGTAACACCAATTCCACATAATGGTGTTAGAAAACCAAAAAAATATTTAAATAGATAATTTGGAATGAATAATAAGGAAAAAACATGAAAAAATTTTTAAAACCAACTTTTAGTAAATACATTTCCAAAGATGATACTAATCCAAACAAAGCTACTTACTCATTTAAAAAATTAGAAGGTGGATTTGGACAAACTTTAGGTAATTCATTACGTAGAGTTTTATTATCATCAATTCCTTCAGTTGCACCATTTGCAATTGAAATTAAAAATGTACTATATGAATTCAGTCCAATCGAAGAAGTAAGAGAAGATGCAGTTCATTTAATTTTAAATATCAAAAACATTATTTTTTCAATTGATGAAGAAATAATTAAACCTGATGAAATTTTAGAATTAACTTTATCTTCAAAAAAAGGTGAAGTAAGAGCTGGAGATATCTCTGCACCAGCCGGAATAGAAATCGCAAATCCCGATTTAGTGATTGCTCATTCTAATAAACCTAGAGCACTTGAATTCAAATTATTTTTAACTTTCTCAAAAGGATTTAGAACGTTTGAACAAAACCGTGAAATGGTAAAAAAACATTTAGATGATAAACGTGGAGTTATTGCTATTGATTCAATATTTTCACCAATTAAAAACGTTTCTTTTAAAGTAAATGAAGTTAATCCTGGAGAAGAAAAAGTTTACGAAGAGTTGCTTTTAGAAATTGAAACTAAAGGTTCAATGTCACCAGACAAAGCAATAACATATGCTTCTAAAATTTTAATTGAACATTATAAAGCATTTGCAGATATTGTTGAAGTATCTATTGATGAATTTTTTGAAGAAGAAATTGAAGAAGTTGTTGAAGAAGAAGATAATAATCTAGAAATTTCAATTGAAGAATTAAATCTTTCTGTTCGCTCAGAAAATAGTTTAAAACGTGAAGGAATTAAAACTTTAAACGATTTAATTGATATTCCAGTATCAACTTTAAAATCAATTAATAATCTTGGAGAAAAATCAATTCAAGAAATTATTGCAGTTGTTAAAGATATGGGTTATTCATTTAAAACTGAATAATTAAGGAAAGAGAGGAGAAAAATTATGGGAAAAAATCATCAAACTAATGTTAAAAATGGAGCAAGAAGAGTTCGTATTGTTAGAAATCAATTAACTGATTTAATTGTTCATGAACAAATTAAAGTTCCTCATGCGAGAGCAAAAGAACTTTCAAAACATATGGATCGTTTAATTACTTTAGGTAAAAAAAATACTTTAGCTTCAAGAAGACAAGCAGCAAAAATTTTAAGAAAAGTTGATGCTTCAGAAAATGAAACAGCTTTACAAAAACTATTTACAATGTCTAATGATAGATTCAAGGATAGAAATGGTGGATATACAAGAGTTTTAAAATTAGATAATAGAAAAGGTGATGGTGCGCCAATTTCTATTATTATGTTTGTATAAGGTAAATGATTACTTTTAAAAATATAACTTTTAAATATCAAAATAATATTATTTTAAATAAAATCTCATTTGAAATTAATCAAGGAGATTTTATTTGTTTATATGGAGATAATGGTTCAGGAAAAACCACTTTATCAATGATGTTAATGGGTTTATTTAAACCAACAAGTGGTGAAATTTTTATAAAAAATAAACCAATAATCTCTAAAGAAGATGCAAATTTATTGATGAAAAAAAGTGGTATTATTTTTCAAAATATAGATAATCAATTTGTTTATAGTGAAGTAAAAAGAGATTTAGCATTTTCTTTAGAAAACAAAAATCTTTCTTTTGAAGAGATGGACAAAATAATTTTAAATAAAGTAAAAGAACATAAGATAGAAGAATTACTTCCAAAAAAAATTAATGTTCTTTCTGGCGGAGAAAAGCAAAAAGTTGCTTTAGTAGAATTTGATATTGATTCTAAAGAGTTGCTTATTCTTGATGAATCTTTTTCAATGCTTGATCCACAAAATATTAAGCACTTTTCTTCATTATTAAAATATTTAAAAGATAAAAATAAAACAGTTATTTTAATTAGTCATGATTTAACTTTTCCAAAAAATGATATTTCATGAAAATTTTTAAAGATTGAAAATAAAAAAGTTATTACTTATGAAAATGAGAATGAATTTCTTAAAAAAAATTTATCAAATTTTAAGGAAAAATCTTTTAGAGAAATTCTTTCTTTTCAACAAAAATATAATTTAAAATATTCTTTTGAGCCAAAAATTATTGCAAACCAAATTAAAACTATTAAGGAAGGAAAAAATGAAAATTAATTTTTCTCATAAAATAAATGATGAAGTTTTATTTGAACAAACAGAAATTTCATTAAAAGCTAACAAAATTAATTTTTTACTTGGTCCTAATGGTTCAGGGAAATCTACCATTGCATTTTCAATTGCTCAATTGAAAAAAATGAACAATATTTCTTTCTCTGAAGAAGGAAAAATTTTAAATAAAAAAAAATTAAAGTATTTTAAAAAAAATACAAGAATTATTTTTCAAAATCCAAATCAACAAATTCTTCATCAAACATTAGAAAATGAATTATTTTTGGAAAATAAAAATGTTACTAAAAAAGAGGCTATAAATGTTTTACGAGAATTTGGAATTGCTGATAAACTTCAAAAAAATATTAGTGAATTATCTTATGGCCAAAAAAAAATATTTCTTATTTTAGAAGCAATATTTTCTAAACCAAAATTACTTATTTTAGATGAACCAACAGCAAATTTAGATTGAAAAACAAAAAATAATATTATTATTTTATTACAAAAATATCTTAAAACAAATCCAAATTCTTACTTATTAATTATTTCCCATGATTTAGAAATAATTAATGAATATTATGAATGTTTATTTATCATAAAAGATAAAAAAATATTTACCTATGATAAAAAAGATTATCCGGAACTTACAAAAGAAATTATGTATGATTTATATGATTGACTTCCTTTGTATGGAAAAATAATTGAGGAAATGAAAAAAATATCATTAGAAAAACAAGATTTTATTGATATTTTTTTAGAAAACAAAAAAAATGAAAGATAATATTTTAAATATTGATTCTAGGATAAAACTTTTATTATATTTTTTATCATTAATAATTATTCTTTTACCAATTGATAATACTGGAAGAATCTTTTTTTTAACTTTAATGTTACCATTCTTTTTCATTTTAAAAATTAATTGAAAAAGAGTTTTATTTGTTTTAATTAATTTTTTTACTATTTTTTTCTTTGTTGAATTTTTTAATATGTTTTTTATTAAAGAACCTGATTATATAAATTGAGGGATTGCTTTTAAGATTGGTAGTTTAAAAGTTTATTGATATTCTTTTTATTTATCTTTTTCAATTGCATTTAGATTCTTTTTATTAATTTTAATTTCACTATTTTTTTCAACAATTATGAAGCTTGATGAAATGGTATATACTTTTCAATGAATTCTTAAACCGCTATCTTATTTTAAAGTTCCGACCGATGATTTAGCGGTTATGTTTTCAATTGCGATTAGATTTTTACCTATTTTAAAAGATGATATAAATAATATTATGTTGGCACAAAGTTCAAGAAATATTTTTTCTAATAAAAGTCCTAAAATATTTATTTATAAAATAAAGTATTTTTCTTCTTCAATTATTGTATTATTAACAGGATTATTTGAAAAAGCAGATAGTTTAGCAATAGCAATGGAAAATAGAGGTTATATTCCTTCAAAAAAAAGAAGTTTTTATTTTCAAAATAATTATAAAAAATCAGATTTTATTTTACTTTTTATATTTATTATTTTATTTATTTTTTTCATTTTTATGGCAATTGAAGGTGGCAATATTATTCCTAGGATTGGAGACATAGAATATTGAGTAATGAAATAAACTATAAAGTTATTATTGCTTATGATGGAAATTATTTTCATGGATGAGCTAAGCAACCTGGTTTGATTACTGTACAAGGCGAACTTGAAAAAAAACTTTCAAAATTATTTGATCAAAAAATTATAATTCATAGTTCTGGAAGAACTGATAGATATGTTCATGCAGTTGCTCAAGTATTTTCTTTTAAAGCAAATACTTCTATTCCGGTTCAAGCGATTATTCAAGTTTTAAATAAACCAAGATTTCATTATTTTGTAAAAGAAGTTTTTATTGTTGATAAAAACTTTCATGCTCGTTTTTCTGCAAAAAATAAAACTTATCGTTATAAAATTAAAACTAAATGAAATGAAGAAGAATTTATTTTTTTAAAAAATTATTTTTTACTTTATGAACACAATCTTAATTATGAGTTACTCAATCAAGGTATTGAAATTTTAAAAGGAACTCATGATTTTGCTTCTTTTTCTGCAAAGGAAGATTATTTTGATTCGATAAGAACTATTAATTATATTAATCTTATAAAGAACGATAATTCTTTAATTTTGGAGTTTAATGGCAATGGTTTTTTACGTTACATGGTAAGAAATTTAGTTGGTTCTTTGCTAGCTTTAAATGAAGAAAAAATAACTTTATTAGAATTTAAAGAATACTTATTATTTCCTTCAAAAGGAAAAGTACATTACAAAGCGAAAGGAAATTCCTTGTATCTTTATGAAGTTTTTTACTAATTTTTCATAAAATAAAAATTTTTATTTATTTTCAATAAAAAAAAATATATAATATAAAAGACACAAGGAGTAAAAGAAATATGAGACAAACTAAAATGTCAAACTTTGCTGATAAGCAAAAATGATATATAGTTGATGCAACAGATTTAATTTTAGGTAGAATGTCTACTGAAATTGCTAAAGTATTAACTGGAAAAAATAAAGTATCATATACTCCTCATCTTGACAACGGTGATTATGTAATAATAATTAACGCAGATAAAGTAAAATTAACAGGTAACAAATTAAATAATAAAATGTATTATGAACATTCTGGATATCCTGGTGGATTAAGAGAACGTAATGCTAAAACAATGATTCAAGATTATCCTGAAGAAATGGTTTACAGATCAATATGAGGAATGATACCGCATAATAGGTTAGGTAGAAAACAAATTAAAAAATTATTTGTCTATCGTAATGAAGAACATGAACATCAAGCACAACAACCAGAAGTATTAGAATTAAAAGGAAATAAATAGTAATATGAGTAAAGATGAATTAAGATATTTAGGAACAGGTAGAAGAAAAACTTCTGTTGCAAGAGTTATTCTTATTCCTAACGGAACTGGAAAAATTTTAATTAATAAAACTAATATTGAAGATTATTTCCCAAGAAAAACTTTAATTCAAGATTTAATGCAACCTTTAGTTATTACTGAAAATGTAGATAAATTTGATATTAAAGTAAATGTGCGTGGTGGTGGAATTAGTGGACAAGCCGGTGCTGTAAGACACGGAATTGTTAAAGCATTACTTGAATCTTCTACTGAATATCGTAAAGTGTTAAAAGCTGCAGGATTAATCACAAGAGATTCTAGAGTTAAAGAACGTAAAAAATATGGTCTTAAAGGTGCTAGAAAATCCCCACAATTTTCAAAAAGATAGTATTATCTTTTTTTATGGGACTATAGCTCAGTTGGTTAGAGCGCACCCCTGATAAGGGTGAGGTCGATGGTTCGAGTCCATTTAGTCCCACCATTTTTAAAGTAGATTATATTTTAAAAATAGTGAATATTATAAGAGAGAAACATTATCTCTCTTTTTTATTTTTTTTAACAATTAATTCAATTTGTTGATATAGTTTATAATTATAAATAATAATGAATATAACATTAATACTTATTTTTAAATATAAGTATTTTAAATTAAGACAGGTGAAGTTAAATGTTAAAAAAAATAAAAATAAAAAATTTTAGAAACTTTAATGATGATGGTGTAGAGTTAGACAATCTTAGTCATCCAGATAAAAATTTAACAATTTATTCGAACAAAAATGGATCGGGTAAAAAAAATATTACAAAAGCGATTGAAAAAGCATTAGGATATAACTTATTTGATGCTATAGATTTTAATTCTTCTTTAGATAAAGATATTGAAATTAATTTTAATTTTGATAATTTTGTCTCCAAAAATGGAAAAACATATAAAAATTTAAATTATTTAGTTAGAGTAAATAAAAATGCTAGTATTTTTCCTGATGTTTCAGTTAATGTTGAAAACGATATTAATTTTTTAAATCAAGATTTTTTTAATATTTGAAATAATTTCTTTTCATTGAGAGAAAAAGATGAAAAAAGTTTTAAAAAGTTAATTAGAGAATATTTATTCATTAACAATAAAAAATATTCATCTTCAAAAAGAAATCATATAATTGTTCAAGAAAATAATCATATGGAAGATTTAGAAAATAATATTCAAGATATTACTTTTGAAAATGTTATTGGTATTTTTGAAATTTTTATTACATTAAATAAATCCATTATTCAAAATAAAAATGATTCATATAAATTAATTAATGATATTTTAGTTCATGGAACAAATGGCAAAGAATCATTTGAAATTGAATTTATCGAAAAATTAATTCCTTTATTAAAAAGTGTAACTGAAATTTGAAGAGAACTAAAAACTAATGATATTCGTTTAGAAATTTTTGCTTACTTAAAAGAAAACATTGTTTTCATTAAACAAGATGAAAATTATGGAAAAACTGTAAACATAATTGATAATCAAAAGGATTGATTGTCTGTTTTTCTTTCTTTCTTTAATGCAACAAAAGAAGATTTATTCAAAGAGTTAACAAAAAGAAAAAATAGTAATGGAAAACTTTCACAAAAAGTAAAAAGTAAACTTAAAGAATTTTTTGCTTACTATTTAAAATTAAGTGAAAACAATGATATTAAAATAAAAGAAATAAAATTAATTCCTTTTTCATATCATGAAAATGAAGTTGTAATTATAAGAATTGTCGATTCAAATAATGAAATTTATAATTTAGAAAATTTAGGAAGTGGATTTTTAAACTTCTTTCAAGTATTAAATATTATTTTACAAGATAAAGAAAACAAAATTTTCTTTACAGAACAATTAGTTGATTCTTATCCAAAAGTAACAAAAGATCGTTTATTATTTTTTATAGCTAATAAAATAAAATCAAAAATCGTTTATTCAACAATCTTTTTAACAGATAAAGAAAGATATGAAAACGTTAATGATTTATTACTTCTTGAAGTAGATAAAGAAAATCTTGATTCATTAAAAGAAATTGCTTTATTACAAGAAATAGACAAATTAAAAAATTCTTTAGAAATAAAAGAAGAAGAACTTTTAGAAACTAATCAAAAAAATAATATTCTTTCAGAAGAAATTAAATATGTGAACGATGATGAAGATGAAGAATTTGTTAATCTTCAAGATGAATTGTTAAGTTTAGAAAAAGAAAATCAAGAATTGAATGATTATATTGATTATCTTGAAGAAAAAACTGATACTAATAAAACTGAATTAACTACAACTTCAAAACCACTTGTAAATGAAAAAGAACAAAGTGATCTTTTACAAATTAAAGAAGAAAAAGAACTTTTACAAACAGAAATAAATAAACTTAATGAAGAACTAGTTGAAACAAAAGAAAAAAGTAATAGTATTATTGATGAATTGAAAAAAACAATTACTTTAATAAATGAAAATAATGTAGAAGAAGATAAAGAAACCAAAAAAATTATTAGTGAATTAACAAATCAACTTAATGAATATAATGAAAAAGAGTTACAAAAAGATAATCATGATGATGAAGTTAATGAACTTGAAAATAAAATTTTTCTTTTAGAGAATTCAGAAAAAGAATTAAGAAAAAATTATGATACTGTCATCGAAAGAGAAAAAGAATTATATGAACAATATCTAGAATTGAAAAATAGTTATTTAGTAGATGAATCTAAAAATGAAAATAACTTAAATAATGAAGAATTAGAATCATTAATTGATGAAAATAAAGATTTAAAAGAAGCACTAAATGATTTAAAAATTAATTTAACAAAACATTATTTTGATTCTAAAATTAATCAAAGTAAAATTAATGAAGCAACAAGAGAAAAATATGCTTATGAAATAAAACATGAAAAAACATTAATGGATTCAAATAAAGAAATAACATTATTAAATAATAAATTAAAAAATAATGAAAAAGAATATGATGAATTATATGCAAAAATATATTTATTTGAAGTTAAAATTGATAAATTAGAAGAAATTAATGAAGAACTTAAAAAAGCTCATCAAGATATTGAATTAGAAAACAATAAAATAAAAGTTGAATTAGAAAATTTAGAATTAACTAATAAAGATGAACTTTATTATGCTAATTCTAAACATGAAATTTTACAACAACAATATGACGCTTTAGAAGCTAAAAAATTAGCACTTGAAGAAGAAGATGCGGTAAAATATGAAAAATTAAAACTTCTTGATTCAAGATTACTACAAACAGAATTGTTAAATGATAAAATTGAAGCATCAAAAATAATTCTTAAAAAATCATTAGAAAATCGAGAATTGGTTTTAAGAGATGAAATAAATGATTTAAAAAGAGAAAATGTTGAAATAAAAGATAATCAAAATGAATATCAAAAAGATCTTGAACAATTAAAAACAACAAATTATGAACAAAAAATTGATATTGATCGTTTGGAATTTGAAGTTGAACAAGAAAAATTATCATCTGAAAAAGTAATTTCAGAAATTAAAAATAAATTAGACCGTAAACATATTGAACATGAAGAATTGAAAAAAGATTTTGGAGACACTAATGGTAAGCTATTAGAAACAGAAAAAGATTTAATGTCAGCTCTTGTTCAAATCAAACAATTAACACAAACTAATAATGATCAAAAAACAGAATTAGAAAAAACAGAAATTGAAAAATATCAAGAGATAGATGAGTTAGATAAAAAATTACAAGAACAAACAATTTTATCAAACAATCGTCAAGTTATGATTGAATCTACAAAAAAAGATGTTAGTATTTTAGAAGAAAAACTTGATGAAAAAAATATATTAATTGAAGGATTAGAAGATAAATTAGATGAAATAATTATTGAAAAAAATAATGAATTGTCTAATTTAAAAGATAAACTTATTGAAAGTGAATCAATGATTAATATAATCACTAGAGATTTAAATGCAAGAAGTGATAGAGTTAAAGTTCAAGATGAAAGAATTGAAAAATTCAATGAACAAATAGATGAATTGAATAAACTTCAAAAAGAAACTGAAGAAAACAACGAAAAACTTCAAAAAGAAATTGAAGAAGAAAATGAAAAACTTCAAAATGAACTTAATGAACAGGTAAAAACTTTAAACAATCAAATTCAATCAATGATAGTTGAAAAAGATGATTTTGAAGCAAAACTAAGTGATCTTAAAGAAAAAAATAACGAAATAGAAGAAGAAAAAGAAAACATTAAGAAAGACTTACAAACTTTAGAAAATTCAGAAACAGAATTAACAAATATAATTAATGATTATAAACTTTCAAATGAACGCTTAGAAAATCAAGTAGAACGCTTAATTATAAAATTAGAAAAATCTGAAGAACAAAAACAATTACATTTTGAAAAAGCAAAAGAATCTTTAAAAGATTTAAAAGAAGCGAATACTTCCGTTAAAACATTACAAAAAGAAAATGATCTTTTAGGTAAAAAACTACAAATTGTTCAAGACCAAACAGAATCTTTAAAAATCCAAGAGGTTAAAACACAAGAACAAAATTCTAAATTAATGGAAATTTCTCATAAATTGGAAGTTGAAATTGAAACATTGGAAAATGAAATTGAAACACTTACTCATAATAATGAACTTGAATTATCAACTAAAGATAATGAAATTGAAACTTGAAAAAATAATTTTTCAAAATTAGAACTTAAATTACAAAAAGCAAATGAAAGTTCTAATTCTAAAGATGAAAAATTAAGAGAAAAAACAACTTCTATAAAAGAGTTAAAAGCAAAATTAAATGAATTGCAAAAAGCAATTATTACTAAAAACAAAAAACTTATAAATTATGAAGCTGAAATTGAAAAACATAAAACTAATCAAAAAGAATTAGAAGAACAAACAATTGAATTCCAAGCAATTCAAAATGAATTAAAAGAACAAAATGATGAGTTTGAAAAAACAATTAATGAACTTGAAGATAAAATAACTTCTTTAAATGAAGAAAAAGAAATGATTACTGAAAAATCAAATACAACAGTTGATTCCTTAAAAGAAAAATATGAAATTAAATTAATTAAAATTCAAGAACAAACTCAAAAGTTAAAAGAACAAAAAGAAGTGGCAAAAGAAAACGCTAAACTTCAATCCGCTAAAATTTCAGAAATGAAAAAAGCAATTAGCGAACTAGAAAAAACAACAAAAAAACAAACAAATATAATTAATGATGAAAATCAAAAATTAAAAGATAAACTTGATAACCTTGAAAGTCAATTAGCTGATTCTTCTAAAGAGAATGAAAATAATAGAAAAGAACTAATTAAAAAACAAGAACAAGAAGTTAAAGATTTAAAAGCAAAATTAGCTAAAGAAAAAGAAGATCATAAAACTAAAGCTGATGATTCAAAAGAGTTAAAAACTCAAATTAAAAAACAAGAACAAGAAGTTAAAGATTTAAAAGCAAAATTAGCTAAACAAGAAAAAGAATTTAAAGAAATAAAACTGAAAAAATCCAAAGATTCTAATAATGACTTGAAATTAGAAAAAGCGAACTTAAAAATTAATCAATTAAAAGAAACTTTAATTACCAAAGAAGAAGAAAACGATTCTTTAAAAGACAAATTAGTATCACTTGGAAAAAACAATAATTCTATTGATACTCAAAATAAAGTTATAAAATTAACTAAAGAAAAAGATTTTTTAAAACTAAAAAATGATGAGTTGAAAAAAAGAATCAATAAAGTTGAAGTACAATTAAATAAACGTGATGAATTTTTAAGATTAAATAATTTATCTGAAGGGTTTGAACAAAATTCATTTGAAAAAGAAAGATTGATTTTAACATCTCCTTTATCAACAGAATTTATTAAATGAATTGTAGATAAAGAACAAATATTAATGTCTGAGTTTATTTATGAATTTATTAAACTTCCATCATCTAAAAATGAAATTAAAAAAGTTTTAGAAACAACTCAACAAAAAGAATTTTCACAAATCTTCTTATTTGTTGATTACGATAATGAATCTAAAGAAATTTTTTCTTCAAAAGAATATTTAGAAATGAAAAAACCATACAAACTTAGTCAAGTTAAACCATATTTCTGAAATATGAAACGTTTATCAAATTCAATTTTATCTTCAAAAATTTCTAATAAAAATGAAATTTCATTCAAAACTATTATTTTTGAAGAATTAGATAAATTCGGTATTAAATATAATCCTGAAAATCCAATTAATGCTTTAAATCTTTTAATTTCAAAACTTGATAAAGATGAAAATGCTTATAAAAAATTCTTAAAACATACATCATTTCAAAAATTAATTAAATTACTTAAAAGCAATTAATCCTTTTTAAATAAAAAAAATAAAAAAAGAAACTTAAATGTTTCTTTTTTTATTTTATAATTCATATATGAATTATAAACATAAAGAAATTGAAAAAAAGTGACAAAAATATTGAGAAGATAATAATATTTTCAAGGTTGATTTAAATTCAAGCAAACCTAAATATTATTCATTAGATATGTTTCCTTATCCATCAGGACAAGGTTTACATGTTGGTCATCCAGAAGGGTACACTATTACAGATATTTATTCTAGGTTAAAAAGAATGCAAGGTTTTGAAGTTCTTCATCCAATAGGATTTGATTCTTTCGGTCTTCCGGCAGAACAATACGCAATCAAAACAAATAATTCTCCTAAAGAATTTACTATGAAAAATATTGGTAATTTTGTTAGACAATTAAAAAGTTTTGGATTTTCATTTAATTGAGAACAAACGTTAATTACTTCTGAACCATATTATTATCAACATACACAATGAATTTTTGCTCAACTATATAAACATGGACTTGCAGAAATTAAAGCAATAGAAATTAATTGATGTGAAGAATTAAATACTGTTCTTTCAAATGAAGAGGTAAATATTGTTGATGGTAAAATGTTTTCAGAGCGTGGTGATTTTCCTGTTGTAAAAAAACCAATGAAACAATGAGTATTAAAAATTACTAAGTATGCTGATCGTTTATTTGAAAATCTTGATGGTTTAAATTGACCAACAAATATTATTAAGTTGCAAAAAAATTGAATTTATAATGAAGGGAAGAAAGAGAAGGGTTTACATCTTCATGATTGAATTTTTGCAAGACAAAGATATTGAGGGGAACCATTTCCAATTGTTCATCAAGAAAATAATGAATTATATTTAATTCCTGAACAAGATTATCCAATTATACTTCCTGAAATTAAGGACTATACGTTTTCTAAAGATGGCAAACCATCATTATCTAAAGCAACTGATTGAATTCAATATGATAATCATGGAATCAAAGGAACAATGGATTTAAACACAATGCCACAATGAGCGGCATCTAGTTGATACTACATTGCTTATATTTTAAAAGATAAGGATGAAAATGGTAAAGATATTATTCTTGACTTAGATAGTAAAGAAGCTAAAAAACGTTTAAATAAATGATTATCTGTTGACTTTTATGTCGGTGGACAAGAGCACGCTGTTCTTCATTTATTATATGCAAGATTTTGACATCTATTTTTATATGATATTGGAGTTGTTGAAACAAAAGAACCATTTATTAAATTATTTAATCAAGGAATGATTTTAGGAACTGATGGAGACAAAATGTCTAAATCTAAAGGTAATACTGTTTCTCCAGATGAAGTAATCGAAACTTATGGTGCTGACGCTTTAAGATTATATGAAATGTTCATGGGACCACTTGCAGATGCTAAACCATGATCGAATAAAGGTATTAAAGGAATTCGTACATGATTAGATAGAGTTTACAATATTAATCAAAAATTATCTTTTAAAAAAGAATCAAATTATGAAGATGATGTAAAATATAACAATTTTTTATCTTCTTTTGATAAAAATATTAATGAGATTAAATTTAATAATGCAATTTCAGATATGATGGTTTTTGTAAACTATTTTTATGCTTCTAAAGAAATTAGTGAAAAAAATTATAAAGTGTTTCTTCAAGCATTATCATTATTTGCACCTCATATCGCTGAAGAGTTATGATCAAAAACAACTTTTACAGAGGAATTATCTTTTGCTAAATGACCTGAACTTTTAGATATTAAACTTCAAGTAGAAAGAAAAATAGTATTCCAAAAAAATGGTAAATTTATCAAAATGATTATTGATGAAGAGTTTTTTATTTCTTGTGATGATTTCAGTTCTTCTTATGAAGAACTTGAACCAACATTAAAAGTTCAATTTGATCAATTAATTAAACAACATCGAATTGAAATTGAAAAAATTTCAAAAATCATTTATAAAAAAGATAAGATATTAAATCTTATTTACAAGTAAAAGGGAGAGAAATGCGTTTAAGAAATGTTAAAGATGCTTTGGAAAAGCTTGAAGCGTCAAAATTATTAATTGAAAATAAACAAAGCAATCAATTTTTTAAAAATAATGATAAACCATTATTTTTAGAAATTGGTATGGGTAAAGGAGGATTCATTTTAGAACATGCTTTATCAAGAGAAAACCATAATTTTATTGGAATTGAAAAGTATCCTTCTGTTCAATATCTAGTTTTAAATAAAATTAAACAACAATCATTACCTATTGATAATTTAAAATTTATTAGTGGAGATGCTTTATTTTTAGATGAATGGTTTAAAAAAGAAACAATTGATGGTATATATTTAAACTTTTCAGATCCTTGACCAAAGAAGAAACATGAAAAAAGAAGGCTTACTTATAAAACATTTATTTCTCAATATTTTAATGTGTTAAAAAAACATGGTTTTATAGAAATAAAAACCGATCAAAAACCCTTATATAATTTCTCATTTGATGAGTTTGATTCTTTTGAAGGATTTGAAATTGTGGAAACTTCATTAGATTTACATGAAACAAATAAACCAAAAATCATAACTACAGAGTATGAAGAAAGATTCATCAAACAAGGAAAACCTATTTATTTCATTAAGATTATTAAAAAATAATCAAAAAAAATTTTTAATAAAAAATGGTTTGCTATTATAATATAAATAGCAATTAAGATTAATGTAAATTGAAATTGCATAATGGCGGATGTGGCGAAGTGGTTAACGCTCCGGATTGTGGTTCCGGCATTCGTGGGTTCAATCCCCATCATTCGCCCCATTTTTTTATTATTTTGACTATGATTTTTTTTAATAAAAAAATGGAGTTTATTTCTTCTTCTGAAAAAGAAACAAATAAAATAGGTAAAAAAATCTCAGAAATATATATAGCAACTAGTGATGATCCGATACTTTTTTTAATTAGTGGAGAATTAGCTGCAGGGAAAACAACGTTAATAAAAGGAATGTTAAGTTTTTTTGAAATTAATGAAGAAGTTACTTCACCAACTTTTTCATTTAAAAATACTTATGAAACTAAAAAACAATCATTTTATCATTATGATTTATATTTAGTTAAAAAAGAGTTAAGTAAAGAACAAAAAGCTTCTATTTATGAAGATATCCAAAATGGTCATGTTTTTATTGAGTGACCAACAAAATTTCCAAAATTAAAAAAGGAAAAAAATAAAATAATTATTAAGTTAAAAAAATTAACAAATGATAAAGTAAAAATTGAGGTGATAAAATAAATGAAATTATTTTTAGATACATCAACAGATAAGATTATGTTTGGCATTATTAATGAAGAAAACAAAGTAGTTGCTTTTAAAAAAATAAATGCTAATCGAGATATGGTAAAAAAAACTAATGATGAGTTAAAAACTTTTTTATTAGAAAATAAAATTAAAAATGATGAAATTAAACAAATTTATTTAACTATTGGTCCCGGTTCTTTTACCGGGGTAAAAGTATCTTTTTTAATTGCTAAAACATATAAAATTTTTAATGAAAAAATTGAATTAATGGTAATTGATACATTAACTTTAGGAAAAAGAAAAAAAGTTAAACCAGTAGTAAAAATTTCTAAAAATAATTTTTTTTATCAAAAAAAATTATTTTTAAAAGAAACTTTTAAATTAGTAAAAGAAGATCCAAAATTTAAAAATCAAGAAATAAATTTTGAAAATTTTGGAGCAAAAGATTTAGAAAAAAATCTTTCGAAATTTAAATTACAAAATTCAAATGATATAGAATTAATTTATATGAACTAGTCAAGTTTAATAAGGAGTAAAAAAAGATGTCAATAAAAAAAATATTAGAACTTTCTAATGAGGGAAAAACAGTCCAGTTAAAAGGATGAGTTCGCTTTAACCGTTCATCAAAAAAAATTGGTTTTCTTGAAATTTTTGATGGAAGTACTTTAAATGGTATTCAAGTTGTTTATAAAGCAGAAAAATTAAACGATGAAAAAACTTTTAAATTTCTTCAAAGTTTACCGATTTTTTCTGCAATAGATTTTACTATTGAGTTAGTAAAAAATAATAAAAATAATGTTTTAGAAGGAAATTTATTAAAAATTAATGAATTTGCATTAGCAACTGAAAATAATCCTCTTCAAAGAAAAACTCATTCTCATGAATTTTTAAGAGAAATCGCTCATTTAAGACCAAAGACAAAAACTTTTCAATCAATCTTTAAAATAAGATCATTAATAATGTTTGCTCTTCACAGTTTCTTTAATGAACAAGGTTTTATTTATGTTAATTCTCCTATTTTAACTTCTAATGATGCCGAAGGAGCTGGAGAAACTTTTAAAGTAGTCACTAATGATAAAAAAGAATTCTTTACTAATTCAGTTTCACTATCAGTTTCTGGACAATTACAAGCAGAATCATTTGCTCAATCATTTACTAAGGTTTATACATTAGCACCAACATTTAGAGCTGAAAATTCTAACACTCAAAAACATGCTTCTGAATTTTGAATGTTAGAACCAGAAATTGCTTTTGCTGATTATAATGAAGTAATGGATTTAAGTGCTGAAATGCTTGCTTATGTAGCAAACTATTTAAATCTTCACGCTAAAGAATACATTGATTTTCTTACAGAACAAACAGGTGTTGATCTTGGGAAAAGAATTTCTATCCTAATGGATAAAAAAATTAAAAAAATTAAATATGAAAAAGCAATTGAAATTTTAAAAGAGCATAAGGAACAATTTGAAGTTCAAGATATTGAATTTGGATTAGATCTTTCAACAGAACATGAAAAATTTCTTGCAACTTTTTATGAAGATAGTATAGTTTATATTTATGATTATCCTAAAACAATTAAAGCTTTTTACATGAAACAAAATGATGATCAAAAAACAGTTAGAGGTTTTGATTTAATTATTCCTGAAATTGGTGAATTAATTGGTGGTAGTGAAAGAGAAAATGATTTTGAAAAAATTCTTACAGCTACAAAAGCTAATAATATTGATATGGAAGAATTATCATGATATTTAGATTTAAGAAAAGAAGGTTATTTAAAATCAACAGGATTTGGTTTAGGAATTGAAAGATTAGTAATGTATCTTACAGGGACAAAAAACATTAGAGATGTTTTACCATTCCCAAGAACTCCAGGGAACATTCTTTATTAAAATGTTTTTTCTTACAATAGAAACCTCTTGCGATGACACTTCAATAGCAATTTTCGAAAATAACCAATTATTATCAATGAATACTAAATCACAAAATATTCATGAAAAATATGGAGGGATAATTCCTGAGATGGCATCAAGGGAACATACTAATTCAATTGATGAACTAATTAAATTTACTTTAAAAGATGCAAATCTAACATTACAACAAATGGAAGCGATTGTTGTTACTCAAGGCCCTGGTTTAATAAACACTCTACAAATAGGACTAGTAGTTGCTAAAACATTAGCAACATTATATGAAATTGATCTTTATGTTATTAATCATTTAGAAGGTCATGTTTATTCAGCTTTTATAAATCAAAACTATGAAGATGTCCCAAAAAAAGCAATTGTGTTAATTGCTTCAGGCGGACATACAATTCTTTTTAGAAAAGATGGTTTTAAATACAATCTTATTTCCAAAACAAGAGATGATGCGGTTGGAGAAGCTTTTGATAAGGTTGCAAGAATCTTAGAACTTGGTTATCCTGGCGGGAAAATTATTGATGAAATTTCACAAAAATTTGATCTTTCAGAAAAATTTCCTAATCCAAAAATTATTTTAAAAAATTCTCTTGATTTTTCTTATTCAGGTTTAAAATCAAATGTTTTAAAGTTATCAAAAACAAATGAATTTTCTAAAGAAGCAATTGCATATAGTTTTACTCAGGCAGCAATAAACCAATTAATTACAAAAACTAATCAAGCAATCAAACAATACCAAATTAATAATTTAATTATTGGTGGCGGTGTTAGTGCTAATTCTTTTTTAAGAAAAGGTTTTGATAAAACACATATTAATGTTTTTCAACCATCAATGAAATTTACAACAGATAATGCTGCTATGATTGGCACTGCTTTTTATTTTAGATATACTAATGGGTTAATCAAAAAAGCAAGTTTAACTGTTGATTCATTACCAAAATTAAAATTATTTAAAAAATAAATTAATAGAGTTTAAAAACTCTATTTTCCTTTTAAAAAGGAAAATAGAGATAAAAGGAGAAAAGATGGAAACAATTTATATAAATGGTAATAAAATCAAGGAAACAATTATTTCTGATTTAAAAAATACTATTAAAACAAATTCTTTAAAACCAAAACTAGGAATTATTCATTTAGGAGATGATAAAGCAACAGAAATTTATATTAATCATAAAATTAATGTTGCTAAAACTATTGGTGTAGAAATAGAATTATTTCATAAAAAAACTTGTTCTCAAGAAGAAGTAGAAAAAGTTTTATTAAAGATGAATCAAGATGAAACTATTACTGGAATTTTAATTCAACTACCTTTGTTATCTAATATTGATAAGTACAAACTTTTTAATTTAATTGACCCCAATAAGGATGTTGATGGTTTTTCACCAACAAACAAAGGATTAATGGATAATTTTCAAACCTCTTTTATGCCAGCAACTGCAAAAGCAGTAGTTCACGTCTTTAATCTTTATGATGTTGAATTAAAAGGAAAAGAAGTATTGATTATAGGTTATTCAGATTTATTGGGGATGCCTCTTTCTAAATATTGTTTATATCAACATGCTACTGTTAAAATTGTTCATGAATTTTCAAAGAATTGAAAGCAAGATTTAAATAAATATGATGTTATTGTTAGTGCAGTCGGAAAAGAAAATCTTTTTGAAGCAACAATGATTAAAAAAGGTGCAATTGTTATTGGAGTAGGAGTATCGAAAACTGATGATGGTAAGGTTGCTGGTGATTTTGTTTATCAAGACTTTAATGGGATTGCTAAATTAGTAACTCCTACACCTAATGGTATTGGCCCAATTACAGTAGCATCGTTATTTGAAAATGTTGTTATTGCCGCTAAAGCAAAGGATTATAAAAAAATAATTTAGATTACTTATTATATAATAAAAATATGACAAATAATTCAACAATAGATCGTGAAGATCTTTATTTCAAGTTAGGAGAAAAATCAGCTCTTCCAGCACCGTTATGAAAAAGACTGCTTGCTAGATTATTTGATTTATTTTCTTATTCAATTTTAGGTGTTATTTTTGCAACACTTAGTTATATTACTGTTATTAATCAATTGAAGGGTATAGTTTCATCAGGAATAACACCATTAACACCAGATACTGGTGCAGATACTTTTTTTAATGTATTTTTTGGTTCCAATATTACTTTTTTTTATTCTTGACAGATTATCGTAGGAACATTAATTACTATTTTTAGTGCAATTTTTTTCGGATATATTTATCCTTTATTTTTGAATAAAAAATATTTTGGACAAACTATAGGAAAAAAATTCTTAGGAATTGCTCCATTCTCATTAGATGAAGAAAAAGAATGAGGGAGAAATAAACATTCATATAAGGTTTATATTAAAAGAGAAATGTTTATTACACCAGTAATTATATTTAGTAATGTTTTAATCCTTATTATTGGTTTTAATCCTGAAACATTACAAATGTTTTACAATTTTTTTGCTCTTTTAATACCTGGTGGAGGAGATAAAGGACATGAAACTTTCCAAACTGCTATTAGTTTTATTACAGCAGTTAGAGATTTTAATTCAACTTACATTAAAGGTTATCAAGGAACTATTTCAATTATTATTTCTCTATGAAGATCATTTGCTACAATCTGATTTTTATCAATATTATTAACTATCGCTTTTAATCCTAAAAAAAGAGGATTACAAGATAAATTTAGCAATGTTGCTGTTATTGAACTATCAACTTATGGAGAATTAAAATTATTAGAAGAAGTTAATGAAGATACTATTACTCCAATTGAAGAAGAAAAATTAAAATGAAAAATTTTAAGTGTTGAAGAAAATAAAACTTTAATTGAATTTAATTCTTTAGAAAAAACATCTGTTAAAGATAATGATTTAGATATTGAAGATTTAATTGATTGAGATCAATTTGAAAAAGAAAAAGAAAATGATTTAACTTTAAAAGATTCTTCTTTAGAGAATGAAAAAGAAAATAATTTAACTTCAAAAGATTCTTTTTTAGACAATGAAAAAGAAATGAAAGAACCAATCGTTGATGAAACAAAAGAAGAAAATAAAAATCAAAAAATAGTAATTGAAAATGCAAAAGAAAATGATGTTTCTAAAAATGAAAATGTCAAAGAAAATGAAGAAAAAGAATTATCAAAAGATATAGAATTAAAGAAAGAAGCTACTGAAGAAATAGAAATTAATGAAATAATTTTTAAAAATAAATAATTCAAGGAAAATAAATGGAAAACATTGAAAACAAAATACTTGATAGATTAAATGAAGAACAGAAAAAATCTGTTCTTCATTTTAATACTTCTACAAGGATAATTGCTGGTCCTGGAACCGGAAAAACTACTACTATTATAGCTAAAATTGCATATTTAATTTTCGTTAAAAATGTTAACCCAAAAGAAGTTTTGGTTATTACTTTTACAAATAAAGCTAAAGAAGAAATTATTGAAAGAATGAAAGAATTTACAGATGACGAAAGAATGCTTCCAATGATTTTTACTTATCATTCTTTTGCTTCATGATTTTTAAGAATAGAATTTTCTAATCAAGAAAAAAATCAAGATTTTAAAATTTTTGATTATACCGAACAAATAAGAATTGTTAAAAAAATTCAAAAAGAAAACTTTCAATTACAAAACATTTCTCCTAATGATTTTTTATCATCAATGAATGATATTGAAGACGAAGAAATTTTAGAAAATACACCTGCTATTGAAAAAACAAAAATAAAGTTAAATAAAAAATACAAAGATTATAAACAAGAAAATAATGGTTTTGATTTTGATGATTTATTAATTGAAACAAGAAATTTATTAAGAGAAAATCCTGAAGTTGCAAAGAAATATCAAGAACGATTTTTAAATGTTTTTGTTGATGAATTTCAAGATACAAATGATATTCAGTTTGAAATTTTAAGATTATTAACAACTAAAAAATCAAATTTAACAATAGTTGGTGATCCTGATCAAAATTTATATTCTTGAAGAGGTGCTAATATTGATTTAATTTTAAATTTTGATCAATATTTTGATAATGTTAAAACTTTTATTCTTTCTGAAAATTATCGTTCTATTCCAGAAATTTTAACTGTTGCGAAAAAAGTAATTAAAAATAATAAAAATAGAATTCATAATGAATTATTTACAAGAAATGTTAATAAAACAAATTTTAAAATTAAGATTAATGAATTTGCTTCTGCTCCAATAGAAGCAAACTTTATTGCTAAAAAAATTTCTTGTTTAATTACAGAGGAAAAATATAATTTTGGTGATTTTGCTATTATTTATAGAAGTAATTATATTTCTAAAGAATTTGAAAAATCTTTCATTGAAAATAATATTCCTTATAAAGTTATTGGAGGATTTAAGTTTTATGATCGTAAAGAAATAAAAGAATTATTTTCTTTATTAGGTTTTCTTTTATTGGATGATAATTATTATTTTGAGATTACTAGTCAAGTACCACCTAAAGGAATTGGTGCTGTTACTTTAGATAAAATCATTAAGTATTCAAGAGAAAATAATCTTTCATATTTTGAAGCAACTAAAGAAGTTGCTTCAGGTAAAAAAATAAATGAATATATTAAAACAGTTGAAAAATATCGTGCACTTCTTAATAAAGGAAAAATAATTTCTATTAAAAAATACTTTACTAATTTTTTAAAAGAAATTTATTTCTTTAAATATTATGAAGATGATGGAAATAGAATTGAAAATCTTCATGAAGCATTATTAGAATTAGATAAACAATTAGATTTAGAAAATTTAGTTCCCTCATTTGTTCAATACTTACAAAAAGTTTCGTTAACTTCTAGTGCAGATACTGAATCTTCAAATGAGATGGTTACTTTGATAACTTCACATTCTTCAAAAGGAACAGAATTTAAAGTTGTATTTGTTGTTGGCTTAATTGAAGGGGTTTTTCCTACTTGAAATGCTTTAAATGATTCTGGTAATTTTCTTAAAAGTATTGAGGAAGAAAGAAGAAGTTTTTACGTTGCAATTACAAGAGCAAAAGAAAAACTATTTTTAACTTTTTCTAAAGGTTTTGATTTTAATGGAAGAAGAAAGAATGAATCTTCATTTTTAAATAATTTAGGTTTAGAAAAAGAAAGATTATATTCTGGTATTTTCTTCCAACAAAAAGAAGATAATTCTTATCAAATGAAACAAGAAGATTATTTTAAAGATAATTCTAAAATAACAACTGGTAGTGTTGTTTATCATCGCGATTATCATAAAGGTGTGGTTTTAGAAGATATGGGAAATTATGTCAAGGTTGCTTTTGATAAAAATATTGGTATTAAAATTTTAATTAAAAATAATAAAGCGCTGGAGGTTTATGAAAAGTAAAAAAATAACTAATTTTAGAAAAACTTTATTTACCATAGATTTAGAAAAAAAAATAGTAAATTTTAGTGATGAAAATTTAGGAATTAAAAATAACTCAATGGGAATAAAAGAATTTCTTTTTAAAATTAATGATTGTTCATATGTTTCTCCATTTGATAAAACTATTCCCGATGATCAAGAAAAATTTATTAATGAAAATATTTTTATTAAAAAAGATCGAGAAAAAGATGAGTTTTCTCTTGATAGTGGAAGTTTAGTTCAATTTATTAATTATAATAACAATGTAATTTTATTTTTCTCTCATAAAATAATTTTTTTTCAGTTAAAAATTAATTATATTAATTTTGAAAAAATAGAAATTGATGTAGTTTATTTAGTTTATAAAATTAAAACTAAAAAAATTAATAAAGATATTTTTACTTCATTAAATAAAATAAAATTAATGGAATATGATAATAAGATAAAAGATCTTACTGAAAGATATAAATATGGAGCATATATTTTTATTGATTTAATCGATGATCGATATTTTAAAAATTATGGTTTTATTTTATTTAATGTTTTATTGCTAAATATAGAACTCCAAAAAGAAATAGTTGATTATTTGATAACTGAAGATAATAGAGTTATTTTACTTTTTAAAGATCAAAATAAATTATTAAAGCTTTCACAAGAGATACATTTTTTTCTTTCAGAGAATCTTAATTTTAATTTCCTTATTAATAAAATTGTTGGTTATTTTTCAAATTATGATTTTGATAAAAAATTAAAACTATCTTTAATTGAATATTTATATACATTTAAAATTAAAAAAATTCAATCAAAACATTTTATTTTAAAAATATATAACGAAATCGAAACTCAAACAAAGATTTTAACTCAAGATATTAAGAACTTAAAAATAGTGAAAACTTCATCAAAAAATAGAAAAGATAGACTTGAGATTTCAATTGATTTAAAAAAAGAACTCTTGACAAATTTATTTTTAGTGGGACCAACACTATTGAATAAAATTTTCTTAAAATTAATTACTGAAGCAAATAAAGAAGCAAACGATTCTCCTGATATCAAGTGGATTATTATTTCTCTTCCTTTTTGGTTTTTAGTTTTTATTGATGATACTATTTTTGTTGATAAAAAAATAATATTTAATTTTAATTTTCAAGATTTAAATTATTTTAATGTTGATAATATTAAAAATATTTTTATCCCTCTTAAAATTTCTAATTTAAAAAATCAATTTAATATATCACTTGAATATGATAAAGATAAAACAATTTCAAAAAAAACTCAAGAATTTAATATAAAAAATGTTTCCTTTAGAGAAGAACTTCTAAATTTACCAGAAAATGAAAACAATATTGAAAAAGATCTTTTATTTTTTAATGTTAAAAAGAAAGAATTTGAACAATTTATTTTTTGAATTTAATCATAATTTTTTTTTATTAATTAATTTATAATATTAGTAAAAGTTAGATATAAATATATTTTACAAGGAAAAAAATGGATAAAATAAAATTTTGGTTAGAAACTACAAAAGGTAAGATTACTTTTACTTCATTAATTTCGGTAACAATTACTGTAGTAATTATGTTAGTCATTTTCTTACCTTTTCTTTTAAGTGGAAAAACTACACCAACTAATCCTGTTATTGCTTATAATAGAGATTCAATCTCAGGAACAAGAGAAGCTTTCGAAAATTCAATTAATTTTGATGAAAATAATCAAAGATATACTAGCAATGTTTTAACTGTTAGTGGAAATGATGACATGATTAGAAAAGTTTCTAATTCAACAAATTCTTTTGGTTATGCTTCTCTTTTTTCATTGATTACTAAAGATAAAGAAGGTAAATATGTTCTTAAGGATAATAGTTATAGAATTTTAAATCTTAATGATGTAAATCCTATTGAAGATATTAAGAATAATATGGACAATTATGCTTCAAAAAGAGAATTCAATATCTTTTTTAGGGTTGATAGTAAATATAATACTTTTATTCAAGACAATCTTTATAATTCTTCAACTGATAATTTATGAGATGAAGGAATTACAACTCCTGTCGGTGATTGAAAAGGATTTTCAGAAGCATATGAAATTAATAATAGTTTAGATTTAAACGTCTTTTTATATTCATTTTTATTTTATAATTGATTGTTGTTTTCTTCAAGTGCTTATGAAGTGCTACCATTGTCGTTATCTCTTAATGATGTAAATTTCAATAAAGGAATGCAAAACTTTATTACTAATGTTGGTGTTTTTTCTGATGCTTATGAAGCATCAAATGAAAATATTGATATTTATTTAGTTGGTTCTACCTCTGTTGCTAGTTCGCTTACTAATGCTGAAAAAAACTTTTTGGAAGATTTATCAAATATTTTTGCTTCATTAAAGATTACTGAAACCAATAACATTATTTTTGATCAAAATCTTAAAGGTAGTGGTGATGCTTTTAAAAGTGATACAAATATTGGAAGTTCGATGCCAACAAAACCATGAATTGCTTTTCAATCAAGAAGTCCAGAAGAAATAAATTTGGATAAGGGAAACTATTTTCATCAAACAAATGAAACTATTATTGGTGGAGAAGATAAATATGATATTACAGAGAATTCAGTTTATGCTTCTTTTCAAATAGATGCTATTGCTTTCATTATTAATTCAAAAGAAAAAATTAAACATAAAATTGATTCTCAAGGGACAGAAGTTTTTTTAAGACCAACAGAAATTCAAACTAATGGAATAAATTTAATTTATACAAAAGGATTAAATTTCGAAGAATTATATAACTTTAATTTACTTAAAGCAGAGGAAATTTAAATGAAATCAAAAGAAACAATTATTAGAAAAAGAATTCAAACTAAAAAAGTTAAAAGAGATCAATTAACTAAAAATGCTTTAATAACAATAACTTCATTGTTTATTGTTTTTATTATTTCTTTTATCTTTATTCTTATTTCTAAGGGGATTTCGGCTTTCTTTGTTTTTGATAATTTTTCTCTTATGAATTTTTTATTTGGTAATTATTATAATCCTTCTTCATTAGCTTTTTCAAGTGGTTTTATGATTATAAATACTTTATGAATTTCTTTTTTATCACTTTTAATTGCTGTTCCAGTCTCAGTGTTAACAGCATTATTTATTGTTAAAATAATTCCTAAAGCATTTAAATCTACTTTTGTTATCGTTATTTCTATTCTTGCTGCTATTCCCTCTGTAATTTATGGAGCATTTGGAATGTTTATCATTAATGGCATTATTAGCGCTATTTTTAATGTCCCTCCAGGAGTTGCTATCTCAGTTGTTGTAACACTTTCATTTATGATTATGCCAACAATAACTATTTTAAGTATTTCTAGTTTAGAAGGTGTAGATAGAAAACTTCAAGAATCTTCTATTGCTCTTGGTGCTACAAAAATACAAACTTCAATTCACATCACTTTAAGAAGTGCTTCCAAAGGAATTTTGGTTGCAATTTTATTAGGTTTAGGAAGAGCTATTGGTGAAGCAACTGCTGTTTCTATGGTTGCATCACAATCATCGTATGGTCCTACTTTTAGTCTTTTTGGTTTTACAACATTAATTACTGCTACTATGTTACAAGGGTTTCAAGAAGTTGCTTCTGGAAGTTTAGAACAATCATCTATGTTTGCAATGGCAAGTTTGTTATTAGTGACAATTTTAATTGTTTTTTCTGGAATGAAAATTTTAGAAATTAAAATTGATTTAGAAAATCGTTCTAAAAAAGCTTATAAAAAAATAAAACAAAAAAAATTTATTAAAAAGAAAGTAGAAGAACAAAGTGTCAAAGCACTTACTAAAAAAGAATTCAAAGAATTTTCTAAAGAAATTTTATATGAACGAAGACTTATTGAAGAAAAAGAACATTGAGAATTAAGTCATGAGATAGCAACAATTAAATTACATAATTCTTATTATGGTAACAAAAATAAAAGAGCAACTAAGTTTAAAAATAAACGAACTTTATTAGGAAATCTATTTATTGTTTCTTTTTCAATGATAGGAATTTTAATTTTATTATCCATTGTGAGTTTTCTTTTTTTTGGTGGATTCAAAGTATTAAATTTTAAATACCTTTCTACTTCTGGGATTTTTACTATTATTGATGGACAACAGGTTTATGGTTTAGCAACCCCACTGTTTGGAACATTGCTAACTATTATTATTGCATTAACTTTATCGTTAAGCATCGGTTTATTAATTGCAATTACAACTTCAATTTACATTAAAAAAAATACAAAATTTTCTTATTTTATTTCTTTAATGGTACAAGTTTTAACAGGAATTCCTTCGTTAATTTATGGAATAATAGGAACTATTATTTTTGTTCCTTTATTTTCTAATAATTTTATTCATCTGAATTCCTTTTCTGCTGCTTTTACTATTTCATTATTTGTCTTACCAACAATTTTAAAAACAACTCAAGAAGGTTTTGATTCTATTCCTAGTTCTCAAAAAGATGCTTCATTAGCACTTGGTGGAACTAATTGAATTACAACTAAAAAAGTTCTTTTAAAACAAGCGCTTCCATCAATTATTTCTTCTGCCGTAGTTGCAATTGGAATGATCATTGCAGATTCCGCTATTTTTATTACTATTTATGGAAGTATTTCACAATCAAGTGCAAGTGAATGAATTAAAAGTGGTGGAACAACACTTGCAAGTGAAATTTATAAATTAACTAGACAAGAAGTAATTCTTTGAGAATATGTAAAAGCAATCGGAATTGTAATTGTCTTTTTAATTTTATTATTTTCTACTATTGCTAATTTTATTAAAACTACAAAATATACAGAAGCAATTATTTTATTTGTTGGAATAATAATTATGTTTTTCGGTATATTTGAAGCAATTTTTTCAATTTTCATTATTGGAATTGTAATTGTTATATTTGCAATTATTTTCTTAAATTTATTTAAAAGAATTGATCAAAAATTTAATATTATAGAAAAAATAAAAATAAGATACTTTTCTTATATGGGAGGAATTTAATGTTTAAGAAAGAAATTCAAAAAGATATTTTAGAACAGAAAACTTTAGAATTTTCTTCATTGCGTTCAAACAAAGAAAATCTTAGTCAAAGCGAACTTTTAAGATATGAACAACTTAAAAAAGAATTAAATCGAGAAAGAGTTACTTTATCCAAAGATATTTTTTCATTAGATAAAAAAATTAATGCAGAAAAAGCAACACTGTTATTAAAAATAAATAAAAAAAATAAGCAAGAAAAAACTATCGAAGAAATTAAAAATTCTGATAGTTTAGAATTAGATATTAATGAAAAAACAAATAATATTAATTCTTTAAAAGAAATCGTTATAGAAAAAAAAGCAGCAAAAGAAGAATATAGTGTTGAACTTTTTGAATTAGTAAATCTTAAAGCTGATTTAAAAAAAATTCTTAAACATCAAAAAAAACTTTTTACTTTAACAATTGAAAAAGTTGTTAAAGATATCGAAGATAATAATGTTAAAATCACTAAAAAAGAAATTAATATCGAAGCCTTAGAAGAAAAATTAAAAAATCGTTTAGATTTAATAAAAATAATTGATGGGGTATTTGAAAAAGATAAAAACATTGAAAACGATTTTTCTTTTGTTATCAAAAATCTTAATGTTTTTTATGGCGAGAAACAAGCTTTATTTGATATTAACATTAATATCCCAAAAAATAAAGTTATTTCAATCATAGGTCCATCCGGTTGTGGAAAATCAACATTTTTAAGAACACTAAATCGTATTAATGATGAAATATCTGTTTTTTCTGCTGAAGGAGAAATTCTATTAGATGGAGAATATGATATTTATAAACTAAGATCAATAAAAAATAAGAATGATAAAATTGAAATTACAGAATTAAGAACAAAAATTGGGATGATCTTTCAACAACCTAATCCTTTTCCGATGTCAATTGCAAAAAATGTTTCTTATGGACCAAAAATAAATGGAATTAAAAATAAAGCTATTTTAAATGAATTGATTGAATCATCTTTAAAAGATGCAGCATTATGAGATGAAGTTTCAAGTAATTTAAATGCTTTAGGTACTTCTCTTTCTGGTGGTCAACAACAACGACTTTGTATTGCGAGGACTATTGCTAATAAACCAGAAATTCTTTTAATGGATGAACCAACTTCAGCTTTAGACCCAATTGCTGCTTCTAAAATAGAGGATTTAATTTTAAAATTGAAAAAAGATTATACTATTATTATAGTTACTCATTCAATGCAACAAGCGGCAAGAGTTTCAGATTATACTGCGTTTTTTTATGAAGGAGAATTAATAGAATTTGATAAAACTCAAAAGATATTTTCAAATCCGAAAGAAAAACGCACAGATGATTATATTAGAGGAAAATTTGGGTAATATTAACGAAAGGAGAAAATTAAAAAACATGGAAAAAAATTTATTAATTAAGAATTTTGAAGAAAATCTAAAGGAATGTTTGCTTGAAGCAATTGATTTTTTAATTTATGAGATTAAAAAAATGGATAAATTATTCTTAGAAGATTCTAAGAAAGTACAATTTCAATTTAATAAAATTCAACAAAAAAATATTGACTTAGACAAAGCGATTCAAAAAGCAAGAAGAAAATCTATTTTTAATTTTACAAAATCCTTAGTTTCTAAAGATTTAAGAAGAAACATAGGATATTTTAATATGTTTTCGGAAGTAAATAAAATTTCAAAATATAGTACAGAAAGTGCAGAGTTAATAACTTATTTGTGGTCTATTAAAGAAATTTTTGGTGACAAACAAATTGAATATTTTATTGGTTATGAAAAAACATTAATTTCTATTTTGGAAGAATTAAAAAATCTTATTTTAACAGAAGATAAAACTCTTGCAACTAAGATTTTAGAAGATTCAGATGATCTTCAAAAAAGTTTTCTTCAAATAATTCATATTATTAATCTTGATTTTATTATTCCAAAAGATTTTGAAGAACAATCTAGAGTAGATGTTCTTTATAAAATTTTTGTAATTATTCGAAATCTTGAGTTAATTTCTGAAGAAATTAATGAAATATGTGAACAGATAAATTATATTAATCAAGGATAAATAATATTATATTTAATAAGTAAATGTTTATTTTGATAAAATTAATTTATATATAATCAACAGAAATTAAATTAGAAAAGAGTAAAAATGTCAAAATTTATCACTAGTTTTAATGTAGATATTGCAAAATGATATACTGATATACTAACTAAAGCAGAATTAATAGATTATGGACCTTCCAAAGGAAGTGTTATTTTAAAACCATATTCTTTTGCTATTTGAAAAAATATTCAAAAAATTTTAACTAAATATTTCGAACAAGATGAAATTGAAGAGCTTTATCTTCCATTGTTAATTCCTTATTCTTATTTGGAAAAAGAAAAAGAACATATTGAAGGTTTTGCACCAGAAGTATTTACTATTACTAAAATTGGAAATAAAAATGTTGAACCATTAGTTATTAGACCAACCTCTGAAACTTTATTTGCTAAATATTTTAAAGATAATTTACAAAGTTATAAGCAACTACCAATGAAACTTAATCAATGAGTAAATGTTATGCGTGGAGAAAAAAACACTCGCCCATTTTTAAGAACTTCAGAATTTTTATGACAAGAAGGACATACATTACACGAAACTGAAGAAGAAGCATATAAATATAGTAAAAAAATTCTTTCATTATATAAACTGTTCTATAATAAACACTTAGATATGTTTGTTTTAGATGGTGAAAAAACAATTAATGAACGTTTTGCTGGTGCAAAAAATACTTATACTATAGAAACTATTTTAAGAGATGGAAAAGCATTACAATCAGCAACAAGTCATTTTTTAGGAACTACTTTTGCAACTTCTTTTGATGTTAAGTTTCAAAGTAAAGAACAAAAATCAATTTATCCTAATCAAACATCTTGAGGAGTTTCAACAAGAAGTATTGGGGCAATTATTATGTCACATTCAGATGATGAAGGATTAGTACTTCCTTGAGATGTCGCACCATTTCATGTTGTAATTTTAACTTTTAATCCTCATGGTGATCAAGAAATATCACAAAAAGCAAGCGAACTTTTTAAAACTTTAAAAGCTTATGGTTTAAGAGTTAAAATGGATGATTCTGAAAAAGGAATGGGATTTAAATCTTCAGAATGAGAAATTAAAGGAGTTCCTATGAGAATTGAGCTTGGTAAAAGAGATATAGAACAAAATCAAGTAATTATTGTTGATCGTTCTAAGAATTCAAAAAATCCAGTTTCATTAGATTTACTTACAAAAGATTTTTTTAAAGAATTTAAGACTGAATATAAAAATAATTTATTTGAAAAAACAAAAGCAAATACTTTAAAATTTATTACTAAAGTTGATTCTATGGAAGAATTAAAAGAAGTAATTGATAACGATAAAGTTGCAAAAGTTTATTGAAAAGAAGATACTGCTTTTGAGATTGAATTACAAGAAAAAATTGAAGGAGCTACTATTAGAATGTTGGAAAAAACTTCAACTTTAGGAAAATGTGTTCATTCAGGAGAAATGGTAAATACTATAGCAATTATTGCTAAAGTATATTAATAAGATGTTAAGCATTGTTATTTTAGTAGTTTCCTTTATTTTTATTGGGTTATTTTTTTTATTATTGGTTAAATTTATTTTAGGAATTAAAGACAATAAATTTATTTATAAATCATCATTGAAAACAATTAAATCTTTTTCATTTTCAATGGTTATTTTACTTTTCTTTTATGCTATTTCCTTTGGTTTTGTTTTTGGTGGTTTTACCTCCATGATAACTTATAAAAATAGTATTAAAGATAATCATGATAATTACAATACTCATTTGTTTTCGTTGAATCCAAATAAAGGTTATTATGGTGATTGAAATTCAAGAAAGTATTTAACTAAAGAATATTGGGAAATGTTTGTTGATGCGCCATACCCTACTTACGAGTTACCATGATTTCCAGGAGTAGAATTTGGACCAAAATGAAGTGAATTTATGTCAGAGATTTATAAAGAATCACCTTTAGCAGATACCCTTGATCCAATTTCTCATACTTATAAACCGTTAAATACTTTCTATTCAAAAGGAGTCATTTTTAATCTTGATGTTTGAAAAATGATTGCAAATAGTTATGACTACTATAGTTCTTTGTATGATGAAAATAACGATTTATATTATCGTTTAGTTCAAAGTTTTCAAGTTACTGCTAAATTACAAAGTTCTGAGGAAATAATTAAAAATATTAGAACTTTATATTTTGTTAATTTGGAAGATTATAATTATTCAAATAATTCTTTTTATACTTCTTTTGACAAAATGTTTAGAGATGATAGTTTCACACAAAAAACATCTTCTAAAAAAGGAGAAAATTATTATTTAGCTCGTTATGAATTTACAGAATTTGCTAAGAAAAGAGTAGGTAACGGATATTATACTAAGGAAGATTTATTATCAATAAATAATCATCATAAAAATAAACCAATTACTGATGATAAAGTAATTGAAGTTGCTGTTAGTGATTATTTTGCTGAAAAAAATAATATCTCCTTGGGGCAAGAATATAAAGTTTCTTTATATAAAAAATATAATAACAAAATAACTTATTCTTTTATGCCAATTGCCACTTATCGTGATTCATATTCTTCTGGTGATGATGAATGAACAGGATCTATACTAATTAATTCTTTAGATTATAATCGTTTAGTATATGGTGAGGATCCAGAATTAACAAATTATAGTCCTCGATTTACTAGAAGAGAAGAAGTTATCTTACAAACAAAAAGCATGATTGATAGTTTTTCTATTAGACAACAAGTTTCAAAAAAACAATATGAAACTCTACTTGAAGGAGAACTTGCACAAAGAGTTAATTTATTTAATCAATACATTTTTCAATCAATTTTTCCAGGTAAGAAATTTGAAGAATTAAAACTTAAAGACCAACAAAATTTTCTTAATTATTTTATGATAAGACTAGATGTTGCTTCTGCTTACAACAAAACTTCTAATAGTTATTATTCAAGGAATGATAATGGGTCATTAAATTATTACATTACGGAAATTATAAATATTGTTATTATCATTCTTCTTTTTATTATTGTTATAACAATTTTATTTTCTATTATTAATTCAAAAATAAAGGATAATTATAAACAATTTGGAGTTCTAAAGTCTTTTGGTTACTCAACAAACTCAATTTCTTTATCTTTTTTAATGTTTCCAATAATATTAATGCTAGTAAATAATGTTTTTGCATTATCGTTTTCAGTTCTTTTTTACTGATTATCAATGAGAAATTACAAGAATCTTTTTAATGTTGTTGTTAGGCCACCGTCTATAATTGCTTTAATATTTATTTTTCTTCTTTCTTTTTCAATCATCATTGTTTTTTCTTATTTAAAAATAAGAAAATCCTTAGCAAAGAAAGAAACAATTCTATTAGAAGGAAAAAGTGTTTATAATCCAAATATTATTTTCCGAAAAATGTCAAAAATTGGAGATAAATTTAAATCATTTGAAGTTTCATATGCTTTTAAAAATATTTTCAAGAGTATTTCAAAATCTTCTTTAATTGTTTTTTCAACATTATCTTCATTGTTCTTAGTAGCAATTTCATTTACTATTAGTTCATTTGTTTCAATTAATACTAGTGAAAATTTTAGTGGGGCAAACTTTGATAATTATGATTATTATTCCTTTAGGGAATGGAATCGATATGCAAATTTTTCTTCACCAAGAAAATACTTTAAAAAAATTGATGGTTTAGATGAAGCTTTCAGAGAAAGATATACCAATTTAAACTTTGAAGCAATTGATAAAATTCTTGATGAAGAGTTTTTATTAGGAGAATATAATCTTTCTCTTCTTGATACAAATGTTGATTTTTCTTCTACTTATAAAAATGAATATAAAAGAATTTCTCTTGAAATTACTAATTATTTAAGTTCTAATTATGTAGTTAAAAGAAATGATGTTGTTAAAAAAGATGTAATTGATAATTATGAATTATTTGATTATTCTTATATCTCTCCACAAACAACATGAAATTTCTTTGAAATATATGCTAAGCTAGCATTTTTATATAAAAAAGATCATCCTTTTGCTACTTGGGATAATTTTGATAAAGGTTTTTACCAAGAAACAGATAAAGGTGTTATTCAAAATGAAAATCTAACTTTAATGAGAATGTATAAATTTATCTTTTTATCACCAACTTATAAATGAATTTCTAATAATTATATGGATCTTCTTGAAATAGATTTAAATGATGAACCTTTAATTGCTTTAAAAGATTTCTATTTAAGAACTTTTCCATATATTACTTTTGGGAAAACATTATTTGATAGTGAGAAAGCAGCTTTCTTTTTTCATAGTTCTTTAGGAGTTTCTAAAACATCAAATATTAGTTTAGATGATAAAAATCTTTTTAAAACAGTTAATGTTAGTTTTATTGATAGTTATAAAGAATATGAGCGATGAATGAACATCAAGTTTAAAAGCGGACCTAATATAACAGAAAGGTTTGCATCTGAAACTCCAAATAAAGAATATATTCCGGTTGTTATTGACAAAGGGATTGCAAGAAATCAAAAAGTTGAACAAGGGGATTTTCTTTACATTAAAAATTTTGATAGATTTAATAATCCTGATTTTATTAAAATCAAAATTATTGGTATTTACAGCAAAATTGATTATGGAATTTTAACTTCTAGAGAATTTGTTGAAGGATATACTCAAAAAGCAACTTCTTTTCATTATGTTTTTTATAATGATGCTTTTCAAATTGATAATCAATCTTCTTATGGATTTTCTGAATCTTCTTATGAAAAAATGCTTAAGTTCTTTAAGCCTGATGAAGGAATAGAATTGTTAAGTGAAAGTTCAGAAGAATCTTCAAGTGTTTTTAAAAATAATTTAATTGCAGATTTAAAAGTAACTTACAATTTACCTTTTCTTAAAGCTTTAAGTAATCAAGTAAATAAAATTATTACCGAATCATTAATTTTATCTTCTTTAATTATCCTAATTATTCCTATGTTTATGATTTTGATTTCAATTAAAGAAACAATTGATGATAATGTTAGAGAAGTTTCGATGCTTAAATCTTTAGGTTATAATACTAGGCAAACTTCTAAACTAATTCTTTCGCCAAACCTATTATTGGTATTTACAGCACTTGTTGTCCTCATTCCTTTAGTATTTTTAATGTTCTTCCTCTTTACTAAGTTATTTTTATTCTTGATGGCAGCTGATTTAACCTTTAAAATGGTTTGATGACAATGGTTAGCAATCATTGGTTTAGATCTTATAATTATGGCTTTATTGTATTCAGTTAGTTTTTATTTTTACTATAAATTAAACTCTAAAGAAGTTATAAAAAATATATTTTAAAAAAGTCTTTTTTAAAAAAGACTTTTTTCTTTATAATTGAATAGTATGAATAATGAAAAAATTTTAAAAGAAATTCAAAAATTTCTAAAAGACAACACAATTACTCCTTCTAAAAATTTAAGAGACTTAGGAATTGATTCCCTAGACTTACTTGATTTAATTTTAGAAGTTGAAGAAAAATTTAATATAAAAATCGAAGACGAAGAACTATTGGAAATGGAAACAATTCAAAACGTTATTGATGTCATCAAAACAAAAGTTTAGTGTTAGTTAGTTTTAGCATTTTGCTTAATAGGGGTGTAGCTCAATTGGCAGAGCAGTGGTCTTCAAAACCATCGGTTACGGGTTCGACTCCTGTCACCCCTGCCATTTATATAAGTGTAGAAGAAAAAACTATTTTATAGTTTTTTTTTTATAAAAATATGATAACATTGTTATTAAAGTGTAAATTTGCAATTTAAAAAAAAGAGAGAGAAAAAGTGAGAAAAATATTTTATTCATTAAAAAAATTTATTTTATTGATAATTGTAATTAGTATAATTGATGTAGTTTTTTTATCAACCCTGACAATTATTCGTCCATTAGTTAAAATTGCTTTTGGAATATTAACAATTGCTTTAACCTTGTTTATATCATTTTTTACAACTATAAAATATAAAAAACTTAATCAAGAACTATTTTTAAAAAGAATTGTTGTTTCTAAGCATAAAAAAATTTCTATAAAAGCAAAAGCATTTTTAGAAATTCTTTTTTACGGAGTTGTTTTTATTACTGTTTGATTAATGTATGTTTATTTGTTTAATCTTAAAGGGTGAGGAAGTGAATGAAGACGTCAAACAGGAGAACTAATTTTTATAGATTGAAGTAAATTTTCTTTTCATATGTATTTTTATTATAGTTTTATGGAAGTTATTATGATTATTATTTTCTTTTATCTTCTTAACCATTTCATTAAGGAACAAACATTAGTTTTTCTTATTGTTATTGCAACTGTTTTTTATCTATTAGTATTTTCTTGTATTTTTTATCATCCACTTAAATTAGAAAGACAAACAATAGATAATGAGTTTTATTTTTCATGAAACAAAAATATAGGTAAAACAAGAATAATAATAAATACTTTATTATTTCCTTGAAGTGCATTAGAACTTTTTGGAAAAGATCTTTTTTATGTAGGTTCTAGTTGAGTAAAACCGCCGGAACCGGTACCGCCGGTAATTGTCAATTGATTTGATATGTCTCATATGAACGATCTTTATCACACTGACCATGGCATTTTCTTTAAAACAATAACATGAAATCCTTTTGTAATTTCTTTCTTACCTTTTTTCTTGGTATCTTTAAAAAATTTATTTTTTCCAAGAGAAAGTGTTGGGAAATAACTTTATAAGTTATATTGAAAAATAAATTTGCTTGAACATAATAATGTTCAAGCATTTTTAAATTAAAATTATTAAATAAAAACGTCGCATAGATAAATAATGCGACGTATAATACTTTGATGTTAGTTTATAGTTTAATATTTGTAACTTATTTAATAAAGTACTTTCAAGGTTTAGTTTCTACTGCACCAATTCCAAAAGCTTTTTCTCCTAGGTGACAATTAATTGCTGGAGATAAAGTAGTTTCTCCATGGATATAAAGTCCGATTTCTTTTGCATAATCAAACATTAAATCTTTTGCTTGATCATTTCCATGAATTAAATAAAGTACTTTAACTCCGCTACCATTATCTTTTTCTTCAATTCTTTTTCAATCTTTAGCAACTTCATCAACCATTTTTTTAATTGCTTTTTCAAATTTGCGCACTTTAAAGGTTCTTCCATTATTTAGTCCACCACCAATAACTTCAATAATTGGTTGAATTTTTAAAACTTTTGCAAGTCTATATTGAACTTCATTTAATCTTCCACCAATTCTTAAACGTTCTAAATTATCTGGAGCAACATAACCTTGTTGAATGTTATTATAAAAATCAAGCATTTTAATAACCATTTCTACATTAACGTTTTCATAATTTTTTAATGCCATTAAATCATCATAAATGAACATTGTTCATGGAGTAATATAATTAGAATCAAAAACAATAACTCTATCTTTGTATTTATCATTTTGTTTTACAAAATGTGCAAGATGTTCTGTTGTTGAAGAAATTCCTTTTGAAATTGCAAGAACGATAACTTTTTCATTTTCTTCTAAGGCTTTATTAAGTTGTTCTTCAAAATCAATCATTCTTACTGAAGAAGTTTTGTATGGTTCTTTATGAGTTTTAAATTTTTCAAAAAGAATTTCATTATTTAAGTCGATACCACTTTGATATTCTTGACCAGCAATTTCAATAATTATTGGGATAAAGTAATTTCCATCTTTTTCAATTTTTTCTTTACTAAATCCACAACTGGAATCAAATAATATTCCTACTTTGTTCATATTATTTTACCTCTTTCATTTTTTGGTTTATTTTTTGGTCTATTACATATTTTAAAGGCAAGTAAAATGAAATTCCAAATGAATTTGGACCCATATGTCCTGTTTGAGAAGCATCTAATTTAATATCAATAATTTTTTGTCCATGATAAAGTTTTTCATTTTTCATGATTTTTTCTCTTACTTTCAATAAATTTTCTTTATTTCCTAAAGTTAAAAATCATATATCTTTAACAGTTGCATTTTTTAAACCGTTATTGTGGATATTTTTCATAAACGCATCAAACTTACCAAAAACTTTTTTAATAATACCATCAATACTTGTTGATTTTAAAGTTTCTTTTTGATCGATGAAACCATCTCTAATAATAAGAATTGGTTTAACTCTTAAAAGTTTAGCGGTTTTATATTGAACTTTAGTAATTCTTCCACCATTGTAAAAATGAACGATATCACCTGGTGATAAATATCCAATTAAAGTTTCTTGATGAGTTTTTAGAATTTCAAAAATTGTTTCAATACTTTCATTTTTAATTAATTCTAATAAATCATCAATAATTAATGTAGTTCATGGAGCAGAATATTTACTTTCAAAAACATGAATTTTTCCATTGTATTTATCATTTCCTATTACTATACTTTTAACTAATTGTATAGTAGAAGAAAATTTAGTACTTAATCCAATATAAATCGCTTCATCATGTGTTTCTAATATTTCATCAAAAGCTTCCATGATGTGTTTTGGCATCGGTGATGAAGTGTGTATTTTCATGTTGGGATTATTCATAAATTTTTGTTCAATTTCATCTGTAAGAATGTCTATTCCGCCTAAATATTCTTTATCATCGATGGTAATAGGAATAGGAATGAATCCAATTCCTCTTTCTGCTAATTCTTTTTTAGAATTATTTGATGTTGAATCTAATATTAATCCTATCTTTTTCATCTTTTACCTTTTCTAGTATTTTAATAATACTTTATTTTTGTAATAAATTAATTATATAATAATAGTATTCATTGAACTATTTGTTGTATTAAAACTATAATTCAATTACAAAATTAAATAGTGAGGATTTTTATGAAATTAAATAAAAAGAGATTAAAAGAAATATTAGAAGTCGCTGGAATATCAGGACGAGAAAGTAATGTAAGTAATTATTTAGAAAAAGTTTTTGTAGAAAATGGATTTGAGGTTGACTATGATAATCTTGGATCAATCATTGCTACTAAAAAATCTAATGAAAAAGATGCTAAAAAATTATTATTTGATGCACATATGGATGAAGTGGGATTTATGATTACAGATATTACTAAAAATGGATTATTAAAATTTGAATCACATGGATACATTAACAATGCATCACTATTAAATCAAAGAGTAAGGATTTATAATAATGAAGGTGAATATTATGTTGGAGTTATTACTTATCCAATAAATCCTCTTGCTCCTTCTGCTAAGGCACCTGAGATAGAAAAAATGTATATTGATTTAGGAGCTGTCTCAAAAGCAGAGATTGAAAAAAACTTTAAATTAAAAATTGGAAATATTATTGTTTTCGATAGTGAAACTATTTTTAATGGTAATCGTGTAATTACTAAAGCAGCAGATGATCGTGTAGGAATTTCATTATTATTAGATATTGCAGATTATACAAAAGATAAAGAATTACCATATGATTTAGTTCTAGTTGGTAGTGTCCAAGAAGAAGTTGGTATCAGAGGGGCGAGAACTGCAACTTATAAAGTAAATCCAGATTTAGTTTTTACAATTGATACTTCACCATCTAATGATTTTCCTGCATCAAAAAGCGAAGGTGATTTAGGAAAAGGAACTTTCTTAAGACATAAAGATGCCTTACATATTTCTTCTTTAGAAACTATTACTTTTCTTGAAAAGATTTTAAAAACTAATAAAATTACTTATCAAGATTATTTTTCTCACGGAGGAACAAATGCTTATGCATATTCTTTAATTGCCGCTGGAACACCAGTTATTCAATTAGGATTATTGGTAAGAAATATTCATAGTGGGTCAGTAATATTTGATTTAAATGATTATCAAGAAACACAAAAGTTAATTAAAAATATTTTTGATATCTTGACGAAAGACTTAAGTTTAGAAATTTAGTTTTAAAATTGAAGTTTGAAGTGTTTCAAGTTTAAAGAAAAAAATTAAATAAATTGGAGATATAATGAATATAAATATTTTACTTAATAATTTATCAGATCAAAAAGAGTTGTTACAAACAAGTAATAAGGATGCATTGATTATAATTCTTTCTTTTTTAGGAGTTATTGCTCTTATTGCACTTATTGTTATCTTCATTGTTGTTATTTTATTTGTTAGAAGAATGAATATTATTGCTCAAAAAGTTGATTATTTAGTTGAAGATATTACTTATAAAGTAGAAGCACTTACTCCTACTGTTGATTTAATTAATAAAGTTTCTAATTATGCAATTACTGCAGATGTTATTGCAAATAAATCAGTTTTAAATATTTATAAAATGTTAAAAAACAATCAAACTTCTTTAATTAAACTTTTTCAAAGTATTTTGTCTCAATTTAATAGTATTTGAGATAAAAAACAAACAGCTAAAAACAATAAAAAAAGTCAAGACAAAGAGTTCGAAGAAGAAATTATTATTATCAAAGAAGATAAAGAAACTACAGTAGAAGATACAAAAACTTTTAAAAAAGGAAAAATTTTTGAATCAGAAACAGAGATTGATTTAGAAAATGACCGATTCAAAACTAATCTGAAAAATAGTTCAGAAGAAAAAGATGATAGTTTAAAAGGAAAAGAAGATAGTTCAAAAGGAACTAAAGAATTTGAAAAAAAAGAATTGTATGAAGAAGATTCATATTTAGATAATTCAGAAAAAAAATAATAAAGAAGATATTTATTAAGGTAAAGAAGGTTATTAATGTCAATTTATAAGGATTTTCTTTTAATAAGTACAGGTTTACTTATTGGAATTTATTTAGAAAAATCTAATGAACATAGTAAAGTAAAACAAAATTATAATGAACTTATGTATAAGATTAAACCAATAATTAGAGATATTAAAAGTAATATTTTAGTATTTATGCAAAATAATAATTTAAATTTTGAAATGGATGATATTGTTGTTAATTTAAAAATTTCATTAGATTTATTTAAAGAAAAACTTGATGAATTAAATAAAATAGAAGTCCCTGAAGAAAAACTTTCTTTTATGAAAGATGAAATTTATGTAATTTTATCTTCTATCCAAGAATCGATAAAAACTCAAAAAGAAAATTTTGATTATACTGAAACAATAGAAAGAATAAAACTAAAAGATGACAATGATGAAAAAATTTAATTGAAGAGGTATTTTTAAAGATATTACTTCAGAAGAAGTTTTGAAAGGAATAATTGCTAGAGAAGATTCAAAAAAAGTTTCTTTTTATGTTGGGATAGATCCTACTGGACCTGAACTTCATTTAGGTCACTTACTTCCTTTTATTTCTGTTAAATTAATTCAAGAAGAATTTAATTTTAAACCAATATTTATTATTGGTGGATTTACTGGATCGATTGGTGATCCTTCTGGAAAAACTAGCGAGCGAGTTTTATTACGAGAAAATATTATTGAAGAAAACGTAATTAATATTGAAAAAAGAATTAATTATCTTTGCGATAAGCTAAATATAAAAGATTACCTTATTATTAATAATAAAACCTTTTATGAAGGGATTTCAATTATCGATTTTTATCGTGATTTTGGAAAACATTTTAATGTTAACCGTATGCTTGCTAAAGATATGGTAAAAAAACGTCTTGAAACAACAGGAATTTCTTATACAGAATTTTCTTACCAATTATTTCAAGCAATAGATTTCTTTTTTCTCAATAAAAAACATAATTGTAAATTACAAATTGGTGGTTCCGACCAATGAGGAAATATTTTATCAGGAATTGAACTAATTGGAAAAACTAATTCTATAAATAATAATGTTTTTGGGATTACTACTAATCTTTTAGTTGATGAATCCGGAAAAAAAATAGGAAAAAGTGAAGGACAACCATTATGAGTTAATGAAGATCTTGTTCCTTCTTATCGTTTTTATCAATACTTTTTTAATTTAAGTGATGTGCTTGCGGAAGATTTATTAAAAAAATTAACTTTAATTAAAGAAGAAGAATATCTTAAAATTAAAATTCTTCACCAAGAAGCACCACATCAAAGATTTTTTCAAAAAGAATTAGCAAAACGCTTTTTAGATACTTTTTATAATGTTAATAGTTATCAAAATGCAGTAGATATTTCTCAATGACTTTTTAAACGAGAATATGAAAAATTATCTTTAGATGATTATAAAATGTTAGAAACACAATTGCCATTTTTTACAATAGCTTTAGATGATGAAGAAACTATAGTTGAAAAACTTATTTCTTTAAAAATAATTAGTTCTAAACGCGAAGCGAGTGAATTTATTAATCAAAAAGCAATGAAAATAAATAACGAAGTTATTGAAGAAATTAATTTTTCTAAACAAAATTTAAAAAAATTAATCAATAATGAAAGTTCTTACTTTATTGTTGATTATGGTAAAAAGAAAAAATATTTATTTAAATTAGAAAATTAATCCATTTAAAATAGACACCTATAATAATCATCTTTTAACTTAAAAGATGATTTTATTATAGGTGTTTTTATATTAGAACTAGTATAGTTTAATAATCAACTTTAAAAAAATTGTTTGATTTAAGTGTTTTATATTATTAATGTATAATTGTTTCATAAATAAATATGAGGTGAAAACACTAAAAACTTTTTTTAAAAATACTAATCAAATTTTGTTAATTCCAACAATTATTATTGCTGTAATTTCAATATTGTTGATAGTAATAGTTTTATTTAAGAATTTTAAATATTATAAGAAACATAATATTATTCTTTTTACAACAAAAAAAATAACAATTATGGGAATGTTTTTTGCCTTATTTTTGCTTCAATCATTTCTTACTTCTTTTCAGGCACTTGATCATTTCATTTTTCTTAATTTTGATAGTGCTACAGTTATTTTAATTGCATTTCTTTTTGGTCCGATAGAAGCTTTTTTTTATGCACTTATTGCAGATACAACAAGAATATTAATTGTTCAAGGATGAATTTGACAATTATTGTACGCTTTACAATTTCCTCTTTTAGGATTGATAGCAGGAAATGTTGCTTTTAAATATAAAAAAATGAAAACAAAAGAAAATGTTTCTCAAAACAATAATTTCCAAAAACATATATTTTTGGATTTCTTTTTTATTCAAGGGATGTTTTTATTACTTTTCTTTTTTAGTGCTATTTATGGTTATTTAAATAGGGATATTTTAAAAGGAATTGTTTATCAGACATTAATTCTTACTTCTTTCTTTTCAATTTTGTTTTATGAATTAATCTTCTTTTTATTAATAAAAAGAAATCAATATGAAAAAATAGCTTTATTAAAGTACTTGTTATTCATTGCGGTTATTTATAGATTAATTTTAGGGAATATTTTTTCTTCAGTTGCAGATGTAAATTTATGAGCACCTTCATTTAAATATGTTTTTATTCCAAGGTTATTAAAAAGTTCTTATATCATTCCTTCTTATCTTTTAACATGATATTTTTTAATTAATTTATCTACAAAATTTAATAAAAAGAATAAAGACAATTATTGATAATTTTTTCAATTTAAAAGTTTTAATTCTACATATTATATAATTTTAATAAATAGTTAATATGCGAGGTGGACAATTAAATTTATAAGGTCAAAAACAGTTGCGTTTTTTCTCTCGGTTTTTCTTCTTCTTTTGTTTTTACTTGGATTAGGTTTTTTATATAAAAATAACCTTTCTACTTTTGATATGATAATTTTAGGAAATAAAGTTACTACTATTAATTATCTTGATGGTAATTCTTTAGAAGCCAAAGTTTCTACTCCATTTATTGAAGGTCTTGTAAAAACATCTGTTAATTTTGAAGATGGTAGTAATGAAGATGAAAATTATTTTATTTCTAACAATTATGCAATAAATAAAATGAAAGTTGCTTCAGAAGAGACTTTTTCACAAATCAAAGATTTATATATGCCTTTGAAATATAAAGTAATGGATAAAAATTTTATTCCTTTGGGAGAGTTTGTACCTTTAAAAGCAAATAAATATTCTCTTGGAGTTGTTTCTGAAATTGAAACTAATCTTTCACATGATATTTTTCGTTTTAATTTACTTAATACTAAATGATCAAATGGTAGCTCTTTAAAAGCAAAAGATTTTGCTTTTGGTATTTCAAAACACTTAGATGTTAATAATGCATCTTCATCATCAAGATATCTTTATCAATATTCTGATATTAAAGGAATTGATGAGGTTTTTAATTCTTTTAAAACTGAAGAAAGAGATTTAGATAATAATCCAAATAATGGTTTTTATGGGTTGACTAAAACAGCAAATAATTTTTTTTTAGAAGCTAGTTCTAAAGAAGAAGCAAATGAAGTTACTCAAAAATTTTATGGTTTAACCGAAGGTCCTGGAATTATTTATTATGATTCTGTAAATAATGAAGAAAAATCTTTTATACAATTTAATCTTAATCATCCTAATGAATTATTTCCTTCTTTATTGGTATCCCCGGCGTTTATGCCATTAAATCAAGAATGATGATATAAACAAATCGGTTTTGATAAACCTATTTGAAATTTTGGTTATAGTGAAAATACATTTTTAAGTAATGGTCCATATCAATTAAAAAAATTTGATAGTTTATATGGTTTTGAGGCTGAAAAAAATAATTATTATCGATATGCTAATCTTGTTAGTTCAAAGAAAATTCAATATCGTGTTACTAAAGAGATATCCACATCTTTAAGTAATTTTAATAATGATAATGTTTCTTATGTATTTTCAAATAATAAAGATGGAGAAATAATTAGAAAAAATAAAAAAGCAAAAGTTTATTTAAACAAATCTCTTACTAGTCCATCAACAACTTTTATTGTTTTTAATTTAAATAAAACTAATTCATCAAATGCTTCATTATATTATCGCGATCCTAATTTTAGGAGAGCATTTTTCTATGCTTTTAATCAAAATGATTATTATAATTTTCAAGGAATCAATAATCTTCTTGGGACTACTACTTTTTCTCCAACAAGAACATTTAGTTATGATAATCAAGATTTAATTGATTATGCTTGTGATATTAATTATCAACATAAAAATATTTCTCAAAAAGAAAGCTTGGAATATTATTCTTTAGAATCAAGAAAAAATAAACTTAAAGAAAATCAATTATCAAAAGACCCTAGTGTTAATATTAAGCTTGCTAATTATTATTGAGAAATATTTTTAAGTGATATGGAACAATTAGGTTTACCTTTACCAAGTAAAGAAAAGCCTTTAAATCTTACTTTTGCCACAAAGGATGGACAAAGTGATTATATCTATCATAGTCTTGTTCATTCACTTTCAAATCCTGCTTTAAATTTTTCTCAAGAAGTTACTTTTACTCTCGACGTTGATCCAACGGCTTCATATTGAAATAAATATCATAATACAGATGATTGAGATCTTACTTCACAAAAAATTTCTTTAGATTTTTTAGATTCTTGAAATTTTTTAAGAGTTTTCAATAAAAAAAATAATGATAGAAGTATTAATGTTAGCAATAGTTGAACTTATTGAAATGGTTCTGACTACTCTTTTGATAATAATTTATATAATAATCCAAATCTTGCAAGAAAATTATTTAATGATGGTATTTCATCATTTTATGATAATAGTAATAATTTTTCAATGATCACTTATCAAGGAAAAGAACTTTCAAAAAATGTTATCGATACTGTTGATAATTTTATGATTTTTTTACTTGAAAAAAATAATATTTTTATAAAAAATCATTCCGAATTAGAAAGTTTTTTTACCACTAAAAACTCTTTAATAAATGGTATTTCATATTATGAATATGATAGTTTTCAAAATCAATTTCAAAAGTTAATTATTTATTTAACATTAGAATTAATTATTAAAAATTCTGTTCCAATTATTGTTGTTAACAACGAACTATCTTTTTCAAATCCAAATCATATTTATTTTGAAGGAAATACATTAACTGGCGAGAAAACATGAATTATTGCTTTTGATTGAAAAAAACTTAAAAATGATAATTATTGAAAGGAAGTTTTAAAAAATGTCTAGAGAATATTTATTACCATTAGAAAAATTACAAAAACAGGTTAGTAAAAACCCACTTAATACAATAAATCCTAAGTATATAAAAAAGTCATGGTTACTTTTTAAATGAGTAGTTCAACTTTTTTTAATCGTTTTTATAGTTTTTTCTTTAACATTTTTTTTATTTAATTTAATTCCTGGTGAACCATCATTAATTTCTGAAGCAATTCAAAGTGGCCAACCAGAGATGGTTTTATATTTACAACAATTATTTCATGTTGGTCCTAATTTTTCTCTTTTACAAAAATATTTCTTCTCATTTAAAGATTTTTTTTCTTCAACTATGGGATATTCATGAATGACTGGTGAACCAATTAATAATTTTTTTTGAGGACATTTTTTTCTTTCAATTTCTATTGGTTTTATGGCACTAGCAATTTCTTTTCTTTTTGGTATTCCCATGGGAATATGAATTGCAAATAGAAAAAATTTTTATGGTTTATTTGTAAATGCACTTTCTTTTGTTATTGCATTTTCTCTTCCTTCTTTTATTTTAGGTTTATTAATGATGATTATTTCAGTAAAATTAGGAATTCCAAGTTTATATTTTAATAATACTTTTTACATTATTTTTCTTCTTGCAGTTATTATGTCTATTCCACTAGCATTTGGTTATGCAAGATATTTAAAAAATGGAATAAGAAGAGAAAAAGCAATGACTTTTAATCAATTTTCTAAAATGCAAGGAAAAACTAATAATCAAATTTTTTGAAAAGAAAATTTACTTCCTTCATTTTACGCAATAATTAATTATCTTCCTTTATTGGTAGTTACTAATTTATTTGGTTCAATAGCTTTAGAAAATATTTTTTCAGTTCCTGGAAGTGGAACAATGATAGTGGATTCAATTTATTATTACAATCAACCATTATTATTAAGCACAATTACTTTTTACACTATTTTTATTGTTATTTCTTTTGCAATTAGAGATATAGTTCTTGCTTTCGCTGATCCAAGAATGAGGTATAAAAATGAAGTTCTTTAAAAAAGATAATAATAAAATAAAAGTAGAAAATAAAAATATTTTTCTTGAAGAAGAATTTCTTTTTACTTTAGAAAAATATCATATTAATGAAAGCACAAAAATTTCAAATACTTATTATATTTCTAAATGAAGAGAAACTTTTGTTGCTTTTTTTTCTAAAAAGTTAACAATTTTTCTTTTTACTTCTTTAATTATTTTTCTTCTTTTAATCTTATTTTTACCATTATTTTCCTTCTATGATCCTTATACTACAGATCCAAATAATGTAAATGCAGGTGTTAGTTTTGAACATTTATTTGGTACTGATATCTTAGGACGTGATTTTTTTTCAAGGGTTATTGGAGGTGTTAGATTTTCTTTAACACTAGCAATTACTGCAAGTATAATTAATATTTTTATTGCAATTGTTGTTGGTTTGTTGAGTGGATATTATGAGACTTTTGATAAATATTTTAAATACATTATTAAAATTCTTTATGCTTTTCCATCACTTTTAGTATTGATTATTTTTAGTTCTATTTTTGAACCATCTTTTTTAGTAATGCTATTTTCTCTTGTTCTTACTGGTTGAGTTACTACTTCTCAACAAATTCGTGCTAATACTTCAAGATTGAGAAATAGTGATTATATTACCTCAAAAATATTAAATGGTTTTTCAAAACCACAACTTTTTTCTACTTTATTGGTTTTTTCATCTACTTCACTTTTACTTAATTCTGCAAGTACTTTTTCAAGAATGATTTTTGCAGAATCTGTTCTTGGTATTTTAGGACTTACTATTCCTGAAGTACCAACTATTGGTTCTTTACTAAAAGATGGAAGAATCAATTTTTTAAATCATCCTATGCAATTACTAATTCCTTTATTTTTTCTTTTAGGGATTGTAATTATTGTTCAATTATTAATTTATACTTTTGAAGAAGTACTTCTTAAACCAATAATTAAAAAGGAAAATTATGTCCACAAATAGTTATGGAAAACTTCTTTTGGAAGTAAAAAATCTAAAGATTTTAAATTCTAGCAATCGTTTGATGCTTGAAAATATTTCTTTTTCTTTAAATACAAATAAGTCAATAGGAATTATTGGTAATAATGGTTCTGGAAAATCTACTATTTTTTCATCAATTGTTGGTATCAATAAAAACATCAATATCATTAATGGATCAATATTAATTAATGATATTGATGTTACTCATTTTAATGAAAAAGAATGAGAAAAATCAAAATTAAGAAAAAACTTTATTTCTCAAGTGTTTCAAAATCCTTCTAATTCTTTTAATCCAAATAAAAAAATTATTCAGCAATTTCAAGATATGTATAAAATTCATCATCAAATAACTAATAAAACTGTTGTTACTCAAAAAGCTTATAAGCAATTAAAAAAATTTAAAATCGATGAACCATATAAAATTCTAGATAAATATCCGTTTCAATTGTCTAATGGTACTATTCAAAAAATTGTAATTGCATTAATTTTGATAACAAATGCTAAAATTATTTTATTTGATGAACCAATTGCTAATATGGATTTAATTTCTAAAAAACAAATTGTTGAAATTATTCTTTTTCTTAAAAAGAAAACAAATAAAAGTTTTATGGTTATTTCTCATGATATTGATTTTCTTTCAAAGGTATGTGATGATTTAATTATTTTGAAGGAAGGAAGAATTGTTGAAAAAGGAACAAAAGATGAAATTATTTATAATCCAAAACATCCTTATTCTTGAGATCTTTTAAAATATAATCCATATTTTTCTTCACGTAGTAATTTAGATTTTTCAAAACCTTTTTATGAAGAAGTTTATTCTTTAAATTTAGATAGATTTTTATTCCCCCCTGAGGTAAAATTAAACCCTAATCATAGTGTTTATTCTTGATTATATACAAATAAATTTTCCTTCCAAGAACCAAAAGAAATTAAAAAAATTTTTAAAAAACAAAATTAAATTTTTATTATAAAATATTATTTATTCAAAACTAATTTTTTAAAATAAAATAAAGATAAAAATACATTGATTAATTAACTTATATAATATATAAAATAAGGTAAGAAAAAAAGATTATCAAATTTAAAGAAAAAAAGGTAAAAAATGAAAAGAAATATTATTGAACTAAAAGATGTTACAACTAATTTTAAAAATGAAAAAACACAAAAACCATTTTTTCAAAATTTTAATTTTAAATTAAAAGAAGGTGAAAAAATAGGTATTATTGGAGAAACAGGTTCAGGAAAATCACTTCTTGCGAAAACCATTTTTGGTTTATATTCTTATAAAGAAGGTGAAATTATTATCCAAAATAAAGTTCTTGAAAAAAATATTAATTGTCAAAATACTAAAAAATGTGATTGAATTTATGAATCTGGAGAATATATTTTTCAAAATCCTTTAGCAATATTTGGAAAAACAAGAAAAGTAAAAGAAATAATTTACCTTCCAATAAAAAACTTTGATAAACTTCAAAAACATTTACAAGAAGAACTAATTAGTTATAAAAAAAATCTTAATCGGTATAATCAACAATTTCTTTTTAAGAGAGAAAAATCAACCCTTGATGAATTTATTATTCTTTTTAGAAAAGAAATATTTAAAGAAACTAAATCTTTTTTAAAAAATGATAATCTTTCCTTTCAAGAATATTTATTTAATTATGAATCATATCAAAAATATAATAAAGAGTTAGAACAAATTACTTTTAAATTACTCCAAGAACAAAAGCGAATTTCTATTTTTAAAAAAGAAAATAAAGAAGAAGAAATTTCAAATTTAATTGAAATTCATTCAGCAAATATTTCTAATTTTAAAAATCTTAAACAATATTTTCATACATTCAAAAAATTTAATTCTTCTTCTAAAGAGGAAGAAAGACAAGATTTTGAAAAATTATTTGCAAGTTTTTTTGATGAAATAGTTAAACAAAATCTTTTATCTGAAATTTTCTTTTTAGAAGAAAATTTACCATGAGAAGATGTTATTAAAAAGTTAATAAAAATGTTTGCTGATAAAATTATTATTAATGAAAAACGTCGTAATTCTTCACCTTTTTTTCTTTATAATTATTATTATGTTTTACTTTCATTGATAGAAAAATTTTCTCAAGAAGAAGGTTTTTTTGCTTCTCAAATTTGATGAGATTTTATTGAAAATCTTTTTCAAATGATTAAAAAAAATCATCATTATTTTGAAGTTTTTAAAAATGATGCTAAAGTTAAACTTGCTTTATTACAAGAAAAACCAAGGAGTAAAACCTCTGAAGCTACAGAATATTTTTATTATGAAGAAGATACTTTAAAACAAACAATTGTTTTTTTAACTAATTTTGAAACACTTTATTTTGAATTTTTAAAAGAAGTAAACATAACTCTAAAATCAATTGATGAAAAAACTTTAAAAATTTTTAATAAAAAAATAAAAACTTTTATGAAAAAAAACTTTAAAAATAAAATTGCTTTTAATAACTGAATTTTTCTTTATAAAAGAAAAAGTTTTTTAAAAGAAAATAAAATTAAGCAAGAAAATTATAAAAAAACGTTATCTTTATTAAAAGATTTAATTGAAAATTTTGTAATTAATTCTCCTGAAGAAGAAATTATGGAAAATTATGAGTTTGTTTTTAATGAAGTAGCAAAAGAAAAAATGGATACTTGATTAAATTCCATTGAAGATGAAAATTTATTAAAGACAATTTCTACTTTAAAAGTAAAAATTTCAAATACTGAAAAATTACTTCAAGAACCAAAATCACAGAAAAAATTTTATGATCAAAAAGTAGAAGAAATGTTTGATGCTTTAAAACTTCCAATAGAGGTTTTAAATAAATATCCTCAAGAACTTTCTGGTGGTGAACAACAAAAAGTTCTTCTGATTAGATCACTTCTTTTAGAACCTAAATTTATTATTGCGGATGAAATTACTTCTTCATTAGATTTAATAAGTCAAAATGAATTAGAAAAATTATTTCAAAAATTATTTCATTTTAAACAAACATCATTAATATTTATTTCTAATAATTTAGCTTTTCTAAATGCTCTTACACAAAGAATTGTTGTTTTACATAACGGAAAAATTATTGAAGATGGAAAAACTTCAGAAATTTTAAATAATCCTTTACATCCAATTACAAAAAAAATTGTAAGTGATCTTATAAAAGGAGACAATTTAGAAGATAAAGAAATTATTTGAGAAGAGACATGTGAAACACCGTTTACAGAATATGATTTTAAAGAAATTAACAAAGAACATTTTGTCTTACAAAGAAAGGTAAGGGAAAAATAAATGGATCATTTACCAATAAAACTTTTCGACGCAAAAAGTAATTCTAATCAAATCATCAACGAAGAAATTATAAATATTTATGTTTGTGGACCAACAGTATATGATGAACTTCATATAGGCAATTTACGTCCAATACTTTTTTATGATTTAGTAGTAAGAACATATGAAACATTTGGATTTAATGTAAAGTATGTGATGAACATTACTGATATTGATGATAAAATTATTCAACGTTTTCAAGAAACTAAAACTCATAATAATGATTTTCTTGATGAAATAGAATATGCTACTTTTTTTGCAAATAAATTTTTAAATTTATTTGAAATTTTTAATTTAAGAAAACCAAATAATTTTCCTAGAGTTTCAGAAAATATTGAAAAAATTCAACAATTTTTACAAGAAATTATTACTAATGATGGTGGTTATTATAATGATGATAATCTTTTTTTCGATGTTTCTTCACTTGATGATTATGGTTCTCTTTCAAAGATTAAGATAGAACAAAATAAAATTTCAGAAAAAAATATAACTAAAATAAAAAAAAATGAAGAAGATTTTGTTCTTTGAAAAAAAACTACAAAAGGAATTAAATATGATTCTCCTTGAGGTAAAGGTAGACCGGGATGACATAGTGAATGTTCTTTTTTCATTTATGATCTTTTTGATAAACAAACTATCTCTATTCATGGAGGGGGAATTGATTTAAAGTTTCCCCATCATGAAAATGAACGTTCTCAATTTAAAATAGTTACCAAAAAAGAGCTTGCAAAAATATATTCTTATGTAGGTCATGTAATGGTTAATAATGAAAAAATGTCTAAATCAAAAGGAAATTTTTTCTATATTAGTACACTGTTAAAAGAATATGATGTTGATGTTATTAAGCTTTTTATATTGTTCTCCAATTACAAAAAACCGTTGAATTTCAATGATGATATTCTTCAAGAGTATGAAAAACTTTTAAATAAAATGAATAATTTAAAAAATAATGTTTTAAATTATTTATCAATTGATGAAATTCAAACAATTGATTTTTTAACAATTAGAAAAAATAAAAAAAAATATTTTTTTGCAAATCAATTTCTTGAATACCTTGCAAAAGACTTTTCAATGCAAAATAACCATTCAATTTTAATTAAATTAATTAAAAAAATTAATAAAGATTTAAAAGAAAAAAACAAAAATAAAACGGAAATTTTAATTAATTATCAAGAATTTTTATTTATTTGTAAATTAATAAACATTTTCCAATAAAATTAAAAGTAGAAAAGAGAGAAAAATGTTAGATATTATATATGGTGCTAATGTTGTGGAAATGGCACTAAAACATACAAAAGTAAAGAAGATCTTTTCAAAGCTAAGAGAAAATCATCCAATAATGGAATTAGCAAGAGAAAGAAATATTCCAATATTTCCTATAGATGATTTTCAAGATGAAAAACGTCTTCCAAATGACAAACAAAATATTATTGCTCTAATTGAACCCTATAAATATTATGATATTAAAGAAATACTTAATGATAATCCAGAAACTATATTATTTTTAGATCAAATTCAGGACCCACATAATTTAGGAGCAATTATTAGAAGCGCAATTGCTTTTGGTGTAAAACATATTATTTTACCTAAGAGTAATTCTGCAATTATTACTCCTACTGTTCATAAAACAAGTGCAGGAAATACATTTTTAGTGAAAATATCTATTGTTACTTCAGTTCAAAACATTATTAAAAATCTTAAACAAAATGGTTATTGATTTTTAGGTTTAGATACTAAAGGTAATACAAAAATAAGTGACTTAGATAAAAAAACTAAATATGTTATTGTTATGGGTTCAGAAGGAAAAGGAATTAGACCTGGAATTTTAAAAGAGATGGATTTTACCGCATTTATACCAATGAATTCATTGGTTGAATCATTAAATGTTTCAGTTTCAACAGCGATAGTACTTTACGAACTTAAAATAAAAAATTAAAAAACTAAGGAAAACTAATGTTTAGTAACGAAGAAGAAAAACAATTAGTCTTAGAAGTACAAAGTGGTAATAACGAAAAAGCATTAAAAATATTAATCTTAAAATATGAAAATCTTTTAAGATCTGTAGTATGAACTTATATCAAAAAATATCCATATTCACCATTTGAATTTTTTGATTTATACAATTATTCAATTTACATTTTTGAAAACTTAACAAAAAAATATAAATTAGATTCGGAAAAATCTTTTCCAAAATATATTCAGTTATTTTTAAAATACTATTTATCTAATTATGTTAAAAGTTTTTTCACTAAAAACAATACAATGATGAATAATTTCCAATTCCCAGAAGATAATAATTTTCTTTATAAAGCTGAAGAGGAAGATTACAGTATTGATGATATTGAAAAAATAATTAACTCTTTAAATTTTTTAACTTATATGGAAAAAACAATAACTATATTAACAGTATGCGATGAATTATCACCAAGTACTATTGCGAAGAAAATGGATAAAAACATTACTTCTGTGTATGCTTGTATGGCAAGAGTTAAAAATAAAATGAATAAGTATTATATAAAAAAAGGTTAAAAAATTTTAAAAACATTCTTAAAGAATGTTTTTTTATTTTCTTTTTTTTCTTAAATAAAATTTATAAAGTATAATTTTTATATGAGTAAAAAAATTATTTTAATTTGTAGTGAATGCCTTTCAAGGAATTACACTCCATACGTTAAAGAAAACCGCACTTATAAAATTGAACAAAAAAAATTTTGTAAACATTGTAACAAACATACCATGCATATAGAAACGAGGTAATTATGAAAAAAGATACATTAGCAAAAAAAATAAATAAAGAAAGAAGAAGAGTTAAATGAACTTCTTCTTCTAGTGCATTAAAAACTTTTTTATTAACAATTGTTTTTATCACTATTCTAACTTTAATTATCTTTGGGTTTACAACTGCGGTAGTTGCGATTTTCAATGCTATTGGTTAGCAAAAAAAATAAAAAAATTAATATAAAATAAATGAAAGAGAAAATACAATTAATATGAGTATAAACGATCCAAAATGATATATTGTTCAAGTTGTTTCAAACCATGAACAAAAAGTTAAAGAGTCATTAGAAAATAGAATTTTTGATGAGGAATCTTTTGCAATTGAAGAAGTTTTTTTACCATTAGAAAAAAAATTAACAAAAACTGGAAAAGAAAAATACAAAATTATTTTTCCAGGATATATTTTTGTTAAAGTAATAATGAGTGATGCTTCTTGATATGTAATTAGAAATACTCAATATGTTACAGGAATTGTTGGTTCAAGTGGACAAAGAACTAAACCAACTCCTATTCCAGAAAAACAAATCCAAACAATTTTAAAAAGAATCGAAGCTTCTAAAGATATCACTGAAGTTCCAGTTATGGATTCTCATAAAGTTTTCAAAACTAATTATGAAATTGGTGAATGAGTAATTGTTAATAATGAAAACTTTAGTGAAAAAGAAGGAAAAGTAATTAATATCGATTTAGAAAACCAAAACGTAACTGTAGAAATTGATTTTTTTGGTAGAACAACTCCAATAACTTTATTTATTAAAGATGTTGTTAAAAAAGTAAAATAAATTAATTTATAAAAAATTATAAACATATAAATTATGTTATAATAAAAGTGTTTAGACAATTAGACAAAATAAAAATATAAAAAAATTAAGAAAAGGAATTTCATATATGGCAAAAAAGATTACTAGAATTGCTAAATTACAATTCCAAGCAGGACAAGCTAAACCAGGTCCAGACCTAGCATCATTAGGTATTGATATGGTTGGTTTCACAAGACAATATAACGATGCAACTCGTGAATTAAGTGGTGATATTGTTCCTGTTGTAATTACAGCATATGACGATAGATCATTCAATTTTGAATTAAAAACAGTTCCGGCATCTTCTTTATTAAAAAAAGCAGCTAAAGTTTCAAAAGGTGCTTCAAATTCATTAACTGAAGAAGCAGGACAAGTGACACTTGCACAAGTAAAAGAAATTGCCGAATATAAAATGAAAGATCTAAATACTTCTAAAATTGAATCAGCAATGAATTCGATTAAAGGAACAGCAAAAAATATGGGAATTAAGGTGGTTGATTAATGTTTTATTCAAAAAAATATAAAAGTTCACTAGAACAAATCACAAAACCTTCTTATGAATTTGCAGAAGGACTTGAATTATTAAAAAAAATCTCAACAGAAAATTTTGATTCTTCAATCCAACTTTCATTTAACTTAAACGTAGATCCAAGACATGCAGACCAACAAATTAGAGGAAGCTTAGTTCTTCCTAATGGTTCTGGAAAAATATCAAAAGTTCTTGCAATTGTAAAAGATGAAGATAAAGCTTCAGCTTCAAAAGCAAACTATGTTGGTGGATTAGAACAATTAGAAAAAATTAAAAAAGAAAACTGATTTGATTTTGACTTTATTGTTACAACACCAGACCTAATGTCAGAATTTGCTAAATATGGTAAAATACTTGGTCCTAAAGGATTAATGCCTAATCCAAAATTAGGAACAGTAACTACTAATTTAGAACAAGCAATTGATGACATTATTAAAGGTCAAATAGAATATAGAACTGATAAAGAAGGAAATATCAACGTTATAATCGGTAAAAAATCATTTGAAAATAAAGATATTATTGAAAACTTCAATATTCTTTATCAAACATTAATTTCAAAAAGACCTGCTTCAGTAAAAGGTGATTATATCAAATCAATCACTATTTCTACAGCAATGTCTCCTGGAATTAAAATTACTAGAATTAAATAGTAATAAAAAATAATTGTCTATAACACTAAAGACAGTAGCTAGTTTTAAAACGTAATGGCTACCAAGGTTGTAAAATATATAAAAATATGATAATCAACTTTTAATGAGGTTAAAACATGAAAACTAACAAAGAAATAAAAAAAGATATTGTTAGTGAAATTGAAACAAATATTGAAAATTCACTTTCAGTAGTTGTTTGAAAATATCATAACCTTGATTCTAATTTAATGGCAGAAGTAAGAAAAGATTTTGTTAGAAACAACGATGTTAATAAAATTTATAAAAATCGTCTTGCTAAAATTGCATTTGAAAATAAAGGAATGGAAGCAATTAATGAAAAATTAATCGGTCCTAATGCATTTTTATTTTTAAATAATGATTCTATTGATTCAATGAAAAGAATTTATAATCTTTCAAAGAACAATGACGCTATTGAATTTGTTGCAGGTTACATAGAAGGTAATTATTATGATGGAGAAGCATTAAGAGAAATTGCTTCACTACCACCAAAAAATGATCTTCTTTCAATGCTATTATCAGTATTGCAAGCACCTATGAGAAATCTTGCATACTTAATTTCACAAATAGATTCAACTAAAAGTGAATAATCTTTTAGAATAATAAAATAAACAAATATTTAAATTTAAATTTAAATTTCTATAAAAAAGGAGAAAATATTATGGATATTTCAAAAATATTAGAAGCCATTAAAGGCATGAAAGTTACTGAACTTAATGAACTTATTAAAGCAATCGAAGAAGAATTTGGAGTTACTGCAGCAGCACCAATGGCAGCAGCAGCAGAAGCAACTGGAAGTTCAGAAAAAACAGTTAAACTAGTTAACGTAGGATCAACAAAAATTGCAGTAATTAAAGTTGTACGTGAATTAAAAGGACTTGGGCTTATGGAAGCGAAAAAATTCGTTGAAGAATTACCAGCAATCATTGAAGAAGAAGCTTCAGAAGATCGTGTAAAAGAATTAACAGATTTATTTGTAGCAGCTGGAGCAGAAGTATCTGCTGAATAATTAACTAATTAAATAATAAGATGATTTTTACTTTTAAAAATCGTCTTTTTATTCATTATAAAAAACTGAAGGAAAACGCTAAATGGCAAATTTTGTAAATGAAACTTTCGGAATTTCTACAATGAGAAGAAATTACGCAAAAACAAAAAATAATTTAAAAGTTACAAATCTTCTTGAAGTACAAACAAGTGCTTTTGAAAAGTTTATCAAAAAAGATATCGATGAAGTTTTCAAAGAGATTTATCCCATTCATTCAACAAAAGATAAGATAGTTATCGAATATATTGATTTTAAAATTGAATGACCCTCAAACATTGATGAAGAAATAAGATTGTCAAAAAAACGTGGAGTAAACTTACAAGCTCCAATTAAAGCACGTTTTAGAATGATAAATAATAAAAAAGGTGAAGTATATGAAGACGAAGTTTTTGTAGTTAATATGCCTTTAATGACTAGTGGTGGAGGATTTATAATTAATGGTTCAAAAAGAATTATTATTTCTCAAATTACTCGTTCACCAGGAGTTTATTATGAAAATATGAAAGCCGCAAGGAATCAATCAACTTCAGATTCTTCTGTTTTTAAATTAGCAACTATTATCCCTAATCGTGGTAGTTGAATTGAGTGAGATTATAAAAATTATAAACTTTTAAATTTATCGCCAAGTGGTATTAAATTAAAAATAGATAAATCAAAGCGTTTTAATGCTTCATTATTATTTAATGCTTTTGGATTAAACGATGATAAAATAAGAGAATTATTTTCTGATGAACCAGTTTTATTAGAAACTTTAAATAAAGTTAAAGAAGATAAAAAAGATCCCTTTGAAGCAAGAGCTGAAATCTTTAGAATCGTTTCTACTGGTGAAAGAACAACTAAAAAATCAATTAATGAATTACTTACAAATTTATTTTTTAATCCAAAACGTTATCATTTATCAGAAACTGGACGTTATAAATTTAATAATAAGTTATCAGTTTTAAATAGAGTTTATAATAAATATTTAGCAGAAGATATTCTTGATGCTAATGAAAATGTTTTAATTACAAAAGATACTTTTATTTCTAAAGAAGAATATAAAATCTTAAAAGAAGCTATTGAAACAAATAACTTAGATTATGAAGTTCTTCCAATTGATTCAGAAATTTTTGAAAATTCTTCTTTTAGTGAAAAAGAAATTAAAGAAATGTCACAGATTCATAATGTTTTTATTTACAAAGATAATAATTATGAAAAAAGTAATAATTTAGACAAAATTAAAATTGTTGGTAATCGTTTTATTAATGAAGAAGAAGACAAAGATATTATTACTATTTCTGATATTATTGCATCTTTTGGATATTTAATAAATCTTGAACAAGGATTATTAAAATATGATGATATCGATTCTCTTTCTAATAGAAAGCTAAGAAATGTTGGTGAACTATTAAAAAATCAATTTAGAATTGGTCTTACAAGAGTTGAAAAAAATGTTAAAGAAAGAATATCAGCAAAAGATACTTCTTCAATTTCAATAAAAAACACTTTTAATTACAAACTAATGGAATCTGCAATTAAAGAATTCTTTAATTCTTCTCAATTTTCACAATTTATGGATCAAATAAATCCTCTTGCTGAGATAAGTAATAAAAGAAGAATTACCTCTCTTGGGCCTGGTGGTCTTTCTAGAGATACCGCTTCTCTAGTTGTTAGAGGAATTCATGATACCCATTATGGAAGAATCGATCCTATTGAAACACCAGAAGGACCAAATATTGGATTAATTTTAAATTTAGCAATTTATGCAAAAGTTAATCGTTATGGATTGATTGAAACGCCTTATTTTAAAGTTAAAGATGGTAAAGTTTTAAGAGATGAAATTATTTATCTTTCTGCTGATAATGAAGGAGAGTATTATATTGCTTCTGGAGTAACATTAGTTGACGATGATAATCATATTTTCTCTAAAGTTCCTGGTCAAGATATTTTAGCTCGACATTTTTATCAATTCACTCATATTCCTATTAAAAAAATTCAATTAATTGATGCAGCTCCTAATCAAATAGTTTCAATTGCTACTTCTCATATTCCTTTTCTTGAACATAATGATGCCAATCGTGCACTTATGGGTGCTAACATGCAACGACAAGCAGTACCATTAATTGAAACTGATTCTCCAATTGTAGGAACAGGAATAGAAGAATCATCAGCCTTTTATTCACCGACAACTTTAAAATCAACGGTTGATGGTGTAGTATTATATGTTGATTCAAGAAGAATAGTTATTGAAATTGATGATGATTCAAAAACTCAAAAAACATATTATCTTGAAAAATTTGAAAGATCAAATCAAGCAACTTCAATTAATCAAAGACCTGTAGTTTTTAAAGGTGATAAAATTAAAAAAGACCAAATTATTGCCGATGGTCCTTCAGTTGATAATGGTGAATTAGCAATCGGGAAAAATATTCTTGTTGCTTTCACAACTTGAAAAGGTTACAACTATGAAGATGCGATTATTGTTTCAGAAAGATTAATTCAAAATGATACTTTTACTTCTATTCATTTAGAAGATCATCGTGTTGAACAAAGAACTACAAAGTTAGGACAAGAAAAAATAACTTTCGATATTCCTAATGCTTCAAAAACATCAATGAGAAACTTAGATGATCAAGGAATTGTAATTGTTGGTTCAGAAGTTAAAGTTGGTGATATTCTTGTTGGTAAAGTTACTCCCAAAGGAGATGATGAACTTTCAGCAGAAGAAAAATTACTTGATGCTATTCTTGGGAACAAAACAAGAAATATTAAAGATACATCATTAAGAGTCCCTTATAGTGGTGGTGGTATTGTTAAAGGAATAGAAATTTTATCTCGTGAAAATGGTGATAAGTTAGAGGATGGTGTAGAAAAGGTTATTAAAATCTACATTGCTCAAAAAAGAAAACTTAAAGAAGGGGATAAAATGTCTGGACGACACGGAAATAAAGGTGTTGTTTCTAGAATTCTTCCATTAGAAGATATGCCTCATTTAGAAGATGGGACACCAATTGATATTATGCTTAATCCACTTGGAGTTCCATCACGTATGAATATTGGACAAGTGATGGAGATTCATTTAGGAATTGCCGCTAAAATGCTTGGATTAAAAATATCTACTCCTATCTTTAGTGGTGTTTCCCATGATGATTTAGAAAAAATAATGGAAGAAGCAGGTATGGATAAAACTGGTAAGTTTACATTGATTAATGGTTTAAATGGAAAACCTTTCGATGAAAAAGTTGCTGTTGGAATAATGTACATGCTTAAACTTTCACATATGATCGATGATAAAATGCATGCTCGTGCTATTGGTCCATATTCATTAATTACACAACAACCATTACGTGGTAAATCTCAAAATGGTGGACAAAGATTTGGTGAAATGGAAGCTTGAGCTGTAGAAGCTTATGGTGCTGCTAATATTCTTCAAGAAATGGTAACATTAAAATCCGATGATATTTCAGGAAGAAATGAACTTTATAATGCAATTGCAAAAAGTAGAGATTTACCATTACCTTCTATTCCTGAAGGTTTATGAGTACTTTACTATGAATTAAAAGGTTTAGGATTAACTTTAAATTTCCTAGATGAAAATGAAGAAGAAATTGAAGTAGATAATTCAATTTAATGAGCGGGAGAAAAAATGAAAAAAAATCAAATTAATGAAATTAAAAAAGTTCAAATATCAATTTCTACTGCTGAAGAAATTTTAGAACAATCACATGGAGAAGTAGTTAAACCAGAAACTATTAATTATAAAACTCATAAATCAGAAAAAGGTGGTCTTTTTGATGAAAAAATCTTTGGTCCAATGAAAGACTATAGATGTCCAGTTTGTTTAAAAAAATTCAAACGTTTAGATTCTGGTAAAGTATGTACTAATTGTGGAGAAGCAACTATCTATCCAAAATCAGTAAGAAGAAGACATATGGGTCATATTAATCTTCATACAGATGTTGCTAATATATGATTCACAAAGATTGATTATTCAATTATTGGTGCTCTTCTTGAATTAAAACAAGATGAATTAGAATCAATCATTTATTTCAAATCTCATATTATTTATGATAATGCTGGATTTAAAAATCTTAAAGTTGGAAGCATTTTAGATATTAAAAAAGCTCCTCAAATTTATCATAAAATTTTAAAAAATCTTTTAGAAAATACTGATGAAAAAGATTTACAAGATGCAATTATTGAAAAAATTGATTATTTAGTTGCCACTTCTCAATCAGATATTGAAAAAACATATGGAATTGATTTTTATGATTACAATGAATTTATTTCTAATTTCTCTGATGTTAAAATCGGTACTGGAGCAGAAATAATTAAAATTCTTCTAAAGAACCTTGATTTAAAAAATGAAAGAACTAAATTATTAAAAAAATTACGTTCTAAAAAAAATAGTCAAAATAATTCTTTATTAAGAAGACTAAAAATTATTGAATCATTTATTTCTTCAAAACAAGATCCTTCTGAAATGATTATTTCTATTCTTCCAGTTATTCCTGCTGACTTAAGACCGTTAATTCAACTTGATGGTGGAAGACACTCAACTGTTGACATTAATGAACTATATCGTCGTATTATTATTCGTAATAATCGTTTACAACAATGAATTGATATTGAAGCTCCGATGCTTATTATTCAAAATGAAAAACGTATGTTACAAGAAGCAGTGGATGCTTTAATTGATAATTCAAGAAGAAAAATTCCTGTACAATCAAAAGATGGAAGAACTTTAAAATCAATTGCAGAAAACTTAAAAGGGAAACAAGGTCGTTTTAGACAAAATCTTTTAGGAAAAAGAGTTGATTATTCTGGTCGTTCAGTTATCGTTGTTGGACCAGAATTAAAATTACATCAAGTAGGATTACCAAAAGGGATGGTTGTTAAACTATTTGAACCATTTATTGTTAATTTACTTGTTAAAGAAAATGTTGTTAAGAACATTAAACACGCTAAAAAACTTATTGAAGTTCAAGATGATAGAATTTGAAAATATGCTTCTAGAGTAATCAAAAATCATCCGGTTTTACTTAATCGTGCTCCAACATTACATAGATTGTCAATTCAAGCTTTTGAACCAATTATTGTTTCTGGAAAAGCAATTAAACTTCATCCATTAGTAACACCATCATTCAATGCTGATTTCGATGGTGATCAAATGGCAGTTCATGTTCCTATTTCTAAAAAAGCAAAAGAAGAAGCATGAAACCTAATGTTATCATCTAAAAATATTCTTGGAGCAAAAGATGGAAAATTAACTCTTTCTCCATCGCAAGATATTATTTTAGGATTATACTACTTAACAAAAGTAAAAAAACTTAAAGAACCTTCTAAAATTAGATTTTTTAATTCTATTGATGAAATTGAAAATCTTTATGAAATTGATATGCTTGATATTCATGAAGAGATTTTATTAGACTTAAATGTTTTTCATGATAAATTTATCAATGATATTGATAAAGGTTATAAATACTTAATTACTACTGTAGGAAGAGTTTTTATTAACAATCAATTACCTAAAAACTTTGTTTATTTAAATATTCTTAATGAAAATGCTTTTAAAGCAATTCCTACAAGCTTTTTAGTAAAAGATTTTGATAATTTTGAAGAAAGATTGGATAATGCCTATAATTTATTCCATCCTTTTAAAAAATCTCAAATCGCTTCTTTCATTGAAGCTGTTTTCGAAAAAAACGAAGATGAAATTGCTGAAACTTTAGATAATATTAAAGATTTAGGATTCCGTTTTTCAATGATTAGTGGAAGTTCAATGGCTATTAGTGATATTCTAGAAATTGATAATAGAGAAGAAATTATTAATGGTGGTGATGCAAAAGTTGAAAAACTTAAACAAATGTATGAAGATGGTTATCTAACAGATGATCAAAGATATCTTCAAGTTCTTGATGTTTGATCATCAGTAAAAGCTGATATTCAAAAACAATTACAAAAAAAATTCGAAGAAAATACAGATAATTCATTATATATGATGATGGATTCTGGAGCACGTTCAAATATTACCAATATTGTTCAACTTGCTGGTCTTCGTGGATCAATGTCAAAAGCTACTCATGAATATGCTGCTCTTAAAAGACAAAATATTCTTGTTCGAAACATTGAAGAAATTCCAATAAAATCTTCTTTTAAAACAGGGTTAAATCCATTTGAATATTTCCTTTCTACCCATGGGGCACGTAAAGGACTTTCCGATACTGCTACTAAAACTGCAGAATCTGGATATTTAACTAGACGTTTAGTTGATGCAGTTCAAGATGTTTATATCGTTGAAGATGATTGTAAAACAAACAAAGGATTTACTGTTGAAGCAATTGTTGATACAAGAACAAAAGCAATTATTGAAACATTAAAAGAAAGAATTATTGGACGTAATACTTCTGTTCCAATTGTTGATAAAAATGGTGAAGAGATTATTGGTAGAAACCATTTAATCACTAAAGAAGACGCCAATAGAATTGAAAAAGCTGGTATTAAGCAAGTTCAAATTAGAACTTCTCTTACATGTGATTCACCACAAGGTGTATGTAAAAAATGTTATGGAATAGATTTAACAACAAATAAAGAAATTTCTAAAGGTGAAGCAATCGGAATTATTTCCGCCCAATCAATTGGAGAACCTGGAACTCAACTTACTATGCGTACTTTCCATACAGGAGGAGTTGCTGGAGTTGCCGATATTACTCAAGGGTTTGCAAGACTAATGGAATTAGTTGATGCTAATAAAAATCCAAAATCACCTGCAGTTATTTCTAAAACAAATGGAACTGTTATAGAAATTATTAAAGATGAAAAATACAGAGAAGTAATTATTGAATCTGGTGAAAACAAATTTACTTATAAAATTGATAATTTCCAAACTATAAGGGTTAAAGTTGGAGATGAAGTAGTTGTTGGTGGAAAAATTACTGAAGGTTCAATTCAATTACAAAGTCTTTTAAAATATGCTGGTAAAGAAGCAACAGAAGTTTACTTAATTAAAGAGGTTCAAAAACTTTATCGTTTACAAGGAATTGATATTACTGATAAATATATTGAAATTATTATTAAACAAATGCTTTCGAAAGTTAAAATTGCTGACCCTGGAGGAACTGGATTATATGTAGGTCAAATTGTTTCTTCAGATCGTTTAAGAAGAATGAATAAAAAAGCCTTTAAAAATGGTAAAGAACCTGCTTTTGGAACTCAAGTAATTTATGGAGTTAAACCACTTCCTTTACAATCAGAATCATTCTTAGCTGCTGCTTCTTACCAAAGAACTTCAGAAGCTTTAGTAAATGCTGCAATCATTAAAAAAATTGATAATCTATATGGGATTAAAGAAAACTTAATTTTAGGAAAATTAATTCCTGTAGGAACAGGACAAAAAGAACTTGTTGATAAATTTGATTTCTTTGTTGAAGAAGTAAAAATGAATTTTGATGATGGAAATGATAATTTTAATTTTAAACAAATTAATAATCACGAAGATGAAGAAATAGAAAAACCTGAAATTAGAATTGTTAATGAAGAGAAAAAAACAATTTAATTACTTCTAAAAAAAATAAAATATCGCATGAGCGATATTTTTTTTATTCCAAAAAACTTTCATTTGATATAATAGTTTTAAACTGGTTTTTTATGTATTAATACTGTTGGTATGTATTAATATAATTTTGGAGGATTTATTTAAATGAAACATATTCAAAGAATATTTTTTTTCTTTGCTAGTGTTGCTATTTTTTTATTACTTTTTTCTAATGATAGTTTTTTATGGCAAACATCTAAAACTACAAATACACTAGAAAATTTTTTAATAAATAGAGATGGAAATTCGTGAAGTTATCATACTGAATGAAATGAAAACAATAATGATATTTTTTCTCTTGATCAATTTAAAGTTCTTGTTTCGTATGAAAGTTCAAGTGATGAAAATCACAAAGAAGCTTTTTATACATTTACTGGGGCAAGTGTTGATAATGCAACAAATCTTCAATCATTAGTTGATAATGGTTTTTTAGAAGCAAAGTTAGAACCTATTTCTACTCAGTTTGGAAATAGACAACAAACAAATTTAATTATTTCGGGGACAAATAATTTTTTAACAACAAATGCGGATTTTACAAAAACATTTAATTTCGCTTTAATATACAAAAATGGTGATATGAATAGTTATTCAATTCCACCATTAAACTTAATTAATCCAGAGATGAAAGTTAATGTAACTTCTATTGGAAAAGATGATTATTTTAATGTTAATTTTATTTATGATTTAAATTTCAATAACAATGAAAATTTAAATAATTTAAAAATTGATAAAATTTCATTAAAAAATGAAATAACAAATGAAGAAGTTTTAAATTTTTCTTCTTCTCAAACAAAAGGAGAAGGTACTTTTATAACAAATTTATTTGTTCCTCAAATTTGAGATTTTTTTGTTGTTATTAGTCCAAAAGTAAATAACAATTCAGATAAATGAGTTTATAATTTTTCTTTTGAAACGGTTACTAAATTAACTAAAAGAATAGTAAATAATTCTATAGAATTATCTTTTATTGATTCTTCTAATTTAATTACTGGAGCAAAATTAAAAAATAAAATAAGTGATGATTCTTTTCTAAAGGTTAATCAAGAAGAAAATATTTGAAAAATAATAATTCCTCTAGAAGAATTTAAGGAAATGAATACAAACAAAACAACTCTTATAGTAGAAGGTCAAAATTTTGTTTTTGATATAGATTTATCTATTTTAAAAATAAATTTTGTCACTCCCACCATTAAGTCTTTTGATGCAAAATTAATTAATGGAAAAGTTAAACTTTCTTGAGAATTTTCTAATCCTTTGGGTGTTGTTTTACAAGCAAATATTTTAAAAGGAAAAAAAGGTGAATCATTAAATGTTTATCACCATATTGATTTAAGTGAAACTACAGGAACATGAGAAGATAGTGAATTAAATATTGGTGACACTTATAGTTATCAACTTAAATTATATTATGTAGATGTTTCAACAATTATCAATAGTGTTTCTTCTAAAGAAGTTTCAATCACTATAAATAACATAGAACCTACTTTTACTTCTTTTTCAGTTGATTTATTAACTTCGAAAATTGCTATTAATTGAGAAATTAATGATGATGCAAATGTTATTGAAACTATCTCTTTAAAAAGAAATGGTCTTGTTATTAAAGAAATTGCAAAAGAAGAAACAACAGGTAGTTATGAAGATAAAGATTTAGATAAAAATAAAACTTATAATTATCAAATAGTTATTGATTATCATAATTTTTATGATGATATAACATATAATACTTCTTCAGAAGTTGTTTCAATTTCTACTGAAGAAGTAGCACCAATAATTAATTCTTTTAATGTAACTTTTGATAACTATAATACAGTTGTTAACTGAGATATTACTGATGAAAAATCATCAATTATTTCTTTAAAAATTTTACGTAATGGTGAAGAAATTCATAATGTTGAAGATACAACAGCATTAGTTGATAGTTGGACAGATAATGATCTTCTAATGAATACAAGTTATCATTATCAATTATCAATAACATATCTTAGTGGATATGATGGAACTGAAGTTACAATTAATTCTTCATTTGAAGAAATTACAACTGACAACGTCGCTCCATTAATAAATAGTTTCGATGCTACTTTAATTGATAATAAAACTAAGATAACTTGGAACATCAATGATGATAATAATACTATTACTTCAATTGAACTATTAAAAGATAATAATGTTTTAAAAGATATTGATGCTACAGATTTAGATAATAATATTGAAGATACAGAACTACAAACAAATCAAACTTATAACTATCAATTAAAAATTACTTATAATGATTTATATGATAGTTCTGGAAGTACTTTATTAATCCTTAATTCCGAGATTAAGAATATTTCTACTGAAAATATAACCCCTACAATTAATATGTTCGATGCAAGTCTTAATGATAAAACAATTTTAATTAATTGAGATATTAAAGATGATTCAACAGCAATTACTTCAATTTCATTATTAAGAAATGGTGATGAAATTAAGACGATTGCCAAAGAAGATTTGGATAATAGTTACAATGATAATGATTTAGAATCAAATAAAACTTATAACTATAGTTTGATTGTTAATTATCAAGATCCATATAATCCATCTGGAACTTCTTTACAACTTTACTCTTCTGGAGTTACAGTTACAACAGAAGGTATAATTCCAATAATTAATAGTTTTAATGCCACTCTTGATGACTTTAAAACTACAATTACTTGAGATGTAAGTGATGATAAAAATATTATTACTTCAGGAACTATTTTAAAGGATGGTGAATTAATAAAAGATGTTGATGGTTTAAGTGGTACTTTTGAAGATACTAATTTAACGATGGATAAAAGCTATAATTATCAATTAGTAATTAATTATAATGATTATTACAATGAGACAAAAACATTTGTTCTTAGCTCAGATATTATTCAGGTTGTTACTTCAAATATTACTCCAATAATTAATAATTTTGATGTAAGTCTTAAAAATGAACAAGCAGAAATTACTTGAGATATAAGTGATGATGCTTCTGCAATTGATAGTATTATTTTTTATAAAAATGAAATAAAAATACATGAGATTAATAATCCAAAAACTAAAGATTTAATAAGTTCTTGAAGTGATCCAGAATTAACAATGAATAAAAGTTATAGTTATAAAATGATGATTAATTATAATGATTTTTATGAAGGCACAAAACTTAGTTTGATTTCTGATATTAAGACAGTTAAAACTTTAGATTTAATTCCGGCTATTTTTTCATTTAAAGCAGAAATAATTAATTATCAAGGAGAAATCACTTGAGATATTTTAGACAATGCTAGTTCTATAACAGAAGTTGCAATCTATAGAAATAATGAAAAGATATTTACTACAAAAGAAATTAGTGGATCATATAAAGATTCAGAACTAAAAATGAATGAATTCTATAGTTATCAATTAATAATTAGTTATGATGATTTTTACTCTACTTCAACATTAAATATAAATTCAAATATTGAAACAATTAAAACTAATGATTTAATTCCAATTATTAATGGTTTTAATGCAAATTTAATTGATAATAATACTGTAAAAATAACTTGAAATATAGAGGATAAAGTTGAAGATATTAAAAAGATTTGAATTTTAAAAAATGGTACTAAGTTTCATAAAGTTAATAAAAGTGATCTTTCTGGTGAATTAAATGATACAGAAATTGATGTTTCTTCCGAAGAAACAATTGAATATCAACTAGAAATAACTTATGATAATTTCTATGAATCAATAGAAATGAAAAAAACAACGAAAGTTACTATTAATCTTATTCCACCTTCTCCACAGATTAATTCAACATTGATGTATTCTATTATAGATTTCTTAGTTTTATTAATCATAATAATTATTATTTGATTTTCTTCACTTGCTAAATCTTTTAAAAGTAGAATATAAGTTTATAACTATTTAATTATATTAATTTTCTTTATTGTTTGTTGTATGTAATTTGTTACTTTGTTTATTATTATGAAAATAAATTTTTTAATTTAATCTTTTTTAATAATAAAAAAATGCTCGGAAATAATTTATATTTTTAAACGGCCATAGTAAAAGTGGACAATCAAAATATTTTAAAATATCTGATTTCTGTATTCTACAGGAGTCAGATATTTTAAGTTACTTTGAAATCTTTTATTATTATAATCTTTAATCGCAAAATTAATTTGTTTTTCAATTTCTTTGAATGAAGAATTAAAATAATCTTTTAAATATTCTTGTTTTAAAATAGAAAAGAAATATTCAATCGGACGATTGTCTAGTGAATTTCCTTTTCTATTCATAGTTGAATAAAATTTAATTTTTCTTTAATTTTTTTCATTTGAAATGAATTATATTGAATACCATGATCTGAATGGAAAATTGTTTTTTTAAACTATTATTTAATTTTTTTGCAGAATTATTTGCTTTTAAAATACTTTTAATTACTAATCTGTATCATTAATTTTTCCGTAATGAAAACCTACAATTTCATTATTAAAACCATCTAAAACAGTACTCAAATAAGTTCAACCACTTTTTGTTTTAATATATGTTACATCAGTAAATAACTTTTTAAATGGAACATTTGCTTTAAAATCTCTTTTTATTAAATCATTATAATTTGCATTTAAATCTTTTTGTTCACGATTTTTACGTTTTTGTCTAATTGTTGCTTTTAAACCTAAAAGCTTATAATAGCGATAAATAGTGTTTATATTGAGATAAATTCCTCTTTCACGTTGTATTCAACGTGAATTCTTCTATATCCATATTTAGTTCTTTTGTTGTAAAAAATTTCTTCAATTGCTTTTAATAAATTTTCATCAAATTTAAAATTAGCTTTTTTTCCATTTTTAATTCAAGAATAATATCCAGATCTTGAAACTTCTAAAGCTTGACACATTTTAGAAACTGAAATAATTTTCTCATGATAAATTGCATTAAATTTCTTTTTAGTATCTTTATCTTCAATTAAATCTTCATAGATATCTAGAATTCTTTTAAGTTCTTCTTTTGTAAAATTGTCTTATTTATGAGGATCTTTTTCCTTATTTTTCTTTCCTTTTTTCGGAGGTCTTCCAATAAGTTCTTCTTTTAAACCATTAATTCCTTTTTTCTTAAATTTATTGTTTCAGCGATAAATTATCCCATTATAGTATTTATGATTTAATGTTGTAATTAATTTTTTTT
>CAMZOE010000009.1 GCA_947330515.1 uncultured Mycoplasmataceae bacterium | reverse complement strand
AATTAAATGTTTTTTATTTTCTAATAAATTTTTTTCATCTTCTATTGAAATTAATTGTTCAATATTATAATTATCCTCTTTTTTATAAAGAATTATTTCTTTTCTTTTTTCATAATTTTTAGTTAAAACTGTTTTTTCTTCATCAATTTTATTATTTATTTTTTTCGGTTTAATAATTTCACTCGAAACAATTGCTTTATTGCTTATTTCTTTAGAGATATTTTTCTTAACTTTTAATTGATCATTTTCATTTAAACTATCTAATTTTTCTTCAATATCTTTATTTTCTTTGATATCTTTATTATTAAAAACATTAATAGTATTAGAATTTTTTTGTTGTTTTGAAGAAATAGTTTTAAAATTAATAAATGAATTTAACTCTTCCTTATCAATCTTTTTGCTATCATAATTAAATAAACTTTTACTATACTCTCTAGCAAACGATTTTAATAATTCATCTTCAAAGCTATTTACTTCATTCCTTAATTCTTCCCAATTAATAGTTGGTTTTTTATTTAAATCACTATTAAAATTAGAATCATAGTTATAATCATTTTGTAATGAAAATAACATTTTTTTTACTTTTTTAAGTTCACTTTTTTGTGATTTTTCATCTTTTATTTGTTTCATGTTCTTCCTAAATTTTTTAAAATTGTTTAAGTTAATTTATATTTTTAAAATCTTAAATTAAATCCTTAAAAATCATTAGACTTCTATGTCTTTAACTCCACCAATAATAAATCCTGTAAATATTCCTAAAACTCCAGCGTCCATTTTATGACTTTTGTTTTTGTAATATTTACGATTGTAATGTAATGAAAAAAAGCTAATCGGAAGTATAATTAGCATTGGAATTAAAGCGATAATAAAATATATAATAATCACAAATACTTCACTTATGTTATCAGAATTTAATAAATAAATAAGTGTATAAAGAAATGCAATTAAAACATATAAAAAAATGAATACTAAATTAATAGATATAATTATTATTGTTATTAATGAGCCAATTTGTCTAATTGATTTTTTATTTTTTTTACCTTTTAGATAGATTGTGATTGTTGATTTATTTTATCTTTTTTATATTTATTCTCCTTAAATTAAAATTGTAAAAACACAAAACAAAACATTATTAGTTAAATATAT
>CAMZOE010000008.1 GCA_947330515.1 uncultured Mycoplasmataceae bacterium | reverse complement strand
TTGATTTTTTATCATTAAAGGTAAATTGTAAAAATAGTCCACTATAATCATAGTCTTCTTCTAATTTTAAAGTAAAATTATTAGTACCTTGAATAAGATTTGCTTTTCCACCATTGAATAAATCAATGTTAACATCACTATTATCTTTTGATTTTAAATAAACACTATTAATTTTTAAACGATCAGTATTATATTCCATATTAAAACTCAATTGAGCATAAGTCATTTCATCGTTTAAATTTAATGAAGTTTGATTATTTATTAAATCATATAACATGTTTTCACTTGTTGCTTTTAATTCTAATTTAATGGGGAAATTAGTTGCAAAATTTTCTGTTCCATATTCAATTCCAAATTGAACAGAACAATCTTGATCACTAACTGATGTTTCAAAACCATCATCAAAAATTACTTTATAAGAAACACTATTAGAAGCATGTTTATTTTGAATTTTTACCCCTTTGCTTAAATCATATCTTTCTCATTCTGTTTCTACAAGTGTAGGATTATGAAAGATAAAACTTTTAACTGTTTGATTGTCAAAATCGTTAGTTTTAAAATTAATATCATAATTAAAAAGTTGTTCATCAAGATTTACTCAAACGTCTAAAGAATCAACATCTGAATTAAGAGTGTCTGGGCTAAGAGATAAAACCTTAATATCATCATTTTGATCGATAGTTGTTAATTGATTAGTGCTTTGTAATGAGTTAGCAAGTCCTAATCCTAAAAGAAAAATAGTTCCTATAGATAAAAGTTTTTTACTAAAATTAAATTTTTTTATCTTCATTAGTACTCATCTCCTATGTATTCATCATCATTGTATGAATTAATTTCACTATCATCTTCATAAGAATAATTAGTACTATTTTCATAAATATTGTCTTCATCAACTACAAGAGCTAATTCAGTAATTTTTTGACGTTGTTTGTTAGAATAAAGGAACATTAAAATTAATAACAATAATAAAATTAATAAAATAATTAATAAAATGGCAAAAATTTTAATTATATTTGCTGAACTAAAATTTTTTGGCATTTTAGTAGAGACTAAAAATTCTTCATTTGATGAAATAACAGGACTTGTGTAACTACCAATAGTTTTAGTAGCTTCATAACCTAAAGTTAAATTATAGTTAGTTGCCATATCTAAATTATTAAAAGTGTATGATGATTTACTAGGGTCATCACCTGTAATATCATAACTTTCACCATTTAATGTTGCTGTTATTTTTTTATAGTTAATTAAAATAACTGATTTATCTTGAAGAATAATTTTATTTGATAATTCTCATTCAATTGTTATAGAATCTTCAGTTTCAGAAATATCTAATACTTTCACTTTTGGTTTTGAAAAACTTACAACATTAGAATAAAGTCCAAAATCATCACCTTCGTTAATATTGAATCCTACTTGATAATCATGAAATTCTTCTAAATTTGCATCTTCCGTTGTAAAGAAAGAAGGAAAATACCTTGAAGCTTCATTAAACGAAATAGAAGCTGCATTTTCATCAACATAAAAACCGCTGGAAAAAGCTATTCCTTTATTTTTAATATCAGCTTTTAAATCTCGATGTATTTTTTTAATTTTTTGATCACCAGTAACATCATAAAGGGTAATAGAAAAAGTTTCCAAGTTACTAATTCATGTATATGCATCCATTGTATGCTTTATAGGAATATCGATTGAAGTTTCACTACTTACTCGAATTCCTCTTACTTCTTCAGTTTCAACTGTTTCAATTATTGCAGTTGTTTGTCTTCCTGACATATGTCCACCAAGTTTTGAATAATCTACTCAGGGATCATTATTTGGGTTTTCATTTTTTTTCTTATCTTCCGAAATAATACTATTTTGTGTTTTATTTTGTAAAGAAACCGAATCCATCTTTGCAAAGGCAAAAGGAATAAGAGCTAAAGAAATAAAGAAAACTTTATTTAATTTTTTATTCATTATTTTCTCCTTATAATTTATAAATAACTATTCATTAAATTAAACGTTAATATAATTAAATTATACTATTTATTCAATGGAAAATGTTTAATAAAACATGTAATAATGGCAACAAAATAAAAAATATTTTTACAATTAATGTTTCATAAAGTAAAAAAAACTTGCTTAATTTTATTTAAAATTAGACAAGTTTAAATTATATTTAATTAATAAATTTTAAAATCTATAATAGATTTTGATTATAATATTCTTCTGCTTGTTCATCTTCTAAACGTTTACGTTTTTTAATTTGTAAAAGAATAACTACAAA
>CAMZOE010000007.1 GCA_947330515.1 uncultured Mycoplasmataceae bacterium | reverse complement strand
TCTGATTATAAAACACATGCAGAATATTTATCTATTCAAGAATTAAAACAAGATAAAATTATTAAAAATAATCATAATTTAATTTTAGTAATTACTAAAATTCCTTGTGAGAAGTGTTATCAAGAAATAAAGAAACAAAATAAAATTAAAGAAGTTTATTATCTTGAAAATAAACATAGAAAAAATTATGATCAAATTTCTAAAAAATATAATCCTAAAAATAAAGTTGAAGAAGAAATTATTGGGAAAATAATCCATCAACAAAAACTTAGTATATCAAGATAATTTTATTTAGTTTCATATGTAATGAAACAATTAATTTAGTATTTTTTTTGTAAATAAGATTTACAAAATAATTTATAATTACAATAAATAAATAAATAAGATTATGAGGTAATTAAAATGTCAGATAATATACTTTCAGAGGAACAATCGTTAGAATTTTTCCTTACTGATAATAGAAGAGGAATGTATATTCCTTCTTACCAAAGAAATTATGCTTGAGAGAAAGAAAATATTAAAAAATTATATTTTGATTTGTTAGAATCATTTGAAAACAATCCTAAAAACGATTATTATATGGGAAATATTATTTTAAAGGATAGAGAAGATAAAAGAAATAAAATTTATGAAGTTGTTGATGGTCAACAAAGAATTACAACTTTTCTTTTATTTATCGCAGCACTAAACATCTTTAAAAAAGATTTAGATTTTGGTACAGAGTGATTCAAAGATTCGAATTTAAGAAATTATGTATTTTTTCAAGAAGGAATTGAATCAAATGCTAAAAGATTAAGAATTTTTTCAACAAAAAGAAATGGAATTTTAGAAGATATATTAAAATGTGCTTTTGATACTCCTGATAAAATTAATTTTCTTGATGAATCAATAAAAAATACTAATTATTATCAAAATTTAATGACTTTTCTCCATTTAATAGAAAATGATAAAGATAAATTTAATACTGAAAAAAACTTTTTAGCTTTCAAAAGATTTTTTAAAAAAATCAAATTTGCTGTAATTACTATTTCTTCTTTGGATGTACATAAAATTTTTGAAAACATTAATTCGACAGGAGTACCACTTAATATTTCTGATTTAGTAAAGAATTTTCTTTACATTGAATTAGAAAAAGGAAAAAATAATTTTGATAGTTTAGAAAAAGAAACTTTAGAAACAAAAATAGAAATATTTTTTGAAGAAACGTTAGAAACATTCTCTACTAAAAAAGATGCAAAACTAGAATTTTTTAAAAACTATTTAGTTTATAAAAAAGGTACATATCAACTAACTGAAACCAAAATTCTATATCAAGAAATTAAAAACCTTTTTTATAAAGATAGTAGTAATGAAGTTGATTTTAAAGAACAAATAATTGAAATGATTGATGATTTTGATAAAATGATTAATTTATGAAAATTCATTGATAATGAATACGAACCAACTAATTTAGATAATGATTTTGATTTTTCTTTTTTCTTGATTAAAGAAAAATTGCTTGGAAGTTTTTTTCCTTTTGTTTTTTTATTTACCAAAGAAAACAATTTATTTTCTAGAGAAGAAAACCGTATTTTGTTAAATAAAGAATTATTTCAAGGATTTATTATTTTACTTGAAAAATATTTTTCTAGAAAAATATTAATTGGAAGTAGTGATAAACGTTTAAATAAATTTTCTGGTGATATTATTTCAAAACTTAAAAGACAAAATTCTTATAGTTTAGAAACAATAGAAAATATTTTATTTAAAGAAGTAGATAGTTTAGCTGGAATAGAATCAACTTTAGTACCAAAAGATATTAATTTAATTGTTAAAAAACTTCAAAAAACTTCTAATTTTAGAAAACAAGTTTCAAAAGATACAAAAATTGTTCTATTAAAAATAAATAGATTAATACCAAGGTATCTCCAAGAACATCAAGATTATCATGATTATCAATTTGAAAATCAAACAAAAGAAGATGATATTTTTATTGATGAACATATCAGTTGAAATGAAAAAAAATCATTTAATGATTTTAATTTAGAATACATTATGCCTAGTGACTCTATAAAAATTCCTTCTTGACAAGATATTTTAAATGAATATCATCAAGATCATCCGGAATTTGATAATCTAATTGATATAGAAGATGAATTCATTTATAGTTTAGGAAACTTAACTCTTCTTGAAACAAAGATTCCAAAATCAAAATTAAATAGCGATTTTGAAATAAAAAAAGCTTTTATCGAAGAATCATCTTTAAATTTAAACAAAATTATTCACAAAAATACTTGAAAAATTAATGAGATAAATGAAAGAGAAGAATTTTTCGAACAAATTATTAAAGAATACTTTTAAACAAAATTAAAACAAAAGCATTACTCATTGTTAAGTAATGCTTTTTTTATTTTTCTTTAAAAATTTCATTATATATATGAAACTTTTTAATATTATTGTATTTAAATTCAAAGTAATTTATTTCTACTATATCATTTGGAAGAGAATTTAAATAAAGATAAAGGTAATTTTTTTTATCATTTATTTTTCTAGTTTCAAAAAAACTTTTAATTAACTTTTGAAAATTATAAGAAATACTATCATCGATAAAGTTATTAAAATGTTTAAA
>CAMZOE010000006.1 GCA_947330515.1 uncultured Mycoplasmataceae bacterium | reverse complement strand
AAAAGACATGTTTATTTAGATAAAGATAAAAAAGTAATTGATGGATTTTATAGTCCATATGAATCTGATGTAGAAATTGATGATGAAGTAATTGATGGAGTTTTTATTGGAGGTCAAAAATTAGATCAAAATGTAAAATATAGAATTGGTAAAAATAAAGAATATTTTTTAATTAAAATTATTGATAAATTTGGAAAAACAAACTATCAAGAAATAACAATTGATAATGTTGAGCCAAAAAAATATTGATATGATGATATTCAAGGTAAAGAGAATTATAATAAACTTCAAAAACTAGGTTATCATGATAAAGAAATTGATAACTTAAATGCTTTTAAAACTAAAAAAATAGTTCCTAAATTAAATGCTATCTTTGATTTAGATACAATAGATTATAAAACTGATGAATGATTTTACTTTAATTTTAAAGTTTGGGATGATGTAGTTCGATGATATGGAAGTAGGATTCCAATTAATAGAATTAGTATTTCTAGTAAGTTAAATAAAGTTGGAACAGAACAAACAAAAAGTTTAAAAGAAACAATTAAGGAATCGTTTGTTAAAAATTTTGATGATGTTTATAAAGTAAATTTATCTTTAAAAGATTTTAACTTTTTATTTGATAATAGAGATGATGAATTAGTTTCTGATGGTTATTTAATTACATCAGGAACAAGCACCAATAAAGTTCTTGGTTCAATTAAAATGAATTGAAATGGTGCAAGCATGGAATGAGTTGATTTAAGTGATTTCAATGATTCAAGTTTGATTCTAGACGTTAATTATGATTTTTATCTTCAAAAAAATCTTGATGATTATTTTAACAATCTTAGTGATGAAGAAAAAGATAGTTATCGATTTAAAGATGTTGAAGATGATTTAAATAAAATAGCTTTAGATACTATGAATGAATATATTAATTCAGATGATTATGATGTTTTTGAAAATGGACAAGACTTTGATAATGAAAATGGAACTATCAAAGAAGGAGAGTTGCTTGTTGAA
>CAMZOE010000005.1 GCA_947330515.1 uncultured Mycoplasmataceae bacterium | reverse complement strand
ATTATTTAAAAAAATTTATAAAAAATATAAAAAAGAAAATTATTATATGTTATATATAAATAGAAAAAATAAAATATAATAGGTTCAAGATATGAAAGCAAAGAAAATGAATATTAAAATATGTAAATGATGAAAAAACTAAATTAAATTAATATAAAATATATTATTTCAATAACACCTTTTTAGGTTGCAATTTTCTTTATATATCTTAATAAAAATTATTTAAAGTGAGTAAAAAAGGATTATTTAAATGAACAAAAAAATTAACAATATGGGAAAAAATAAAGAAGCAGAAAAAAATAATAATCTAGGACTTTTATATAAAAAACAGGGAGAACTTGAAAAAGCTAAAACACATTATCAAAAAGCAATCACTATTTATCCTAATTATACAGAAGCACATTATAACCTAGGGGTTTTATATATGGCAAAAGGGAAAAATAAAGATGCTGAAGAACATTATTTAAAAGCAATTGTTATTAAACCTGATTTCAAAGAAGCACATTATAATCTAGGAATCTTATATGGAAGCCAAGGAAAAAATAAAGAAGCAAAAGAATATTTTCAAAATGCAATTATTATTGATCATAATTATGCAGAAGCACATTATAATCTAGGGGTTTTATATATGATGCAAGGTAAAAATAAAGAAGCAGAAGAGTATTATCAAAATGCAATTAACATTAATACAAATTATGGAAAAGCTCATTATAATTTAGGTGTTTTATATGGAAAAGAAGGAAGAAATAAAGAAGCAGAAGAACATTATCTAAATACAATTGTTATCGAACCTGATTTTAAAGAAGCACATTATGCTTTAGGGATTTTGTATGGAAAAGAAGGAAGAAATAAAGAAGCAGAAGAGTATTATCAAAATACAATTATCATTGATCCTAATCATGCAGAATCATATTATAATCTAGGGGTTTTATATATGATAAAAGGTAAAAATAAAGAAGCAGAAGAAAATTATCTAAAAGCAATTGATATTAGACCTAATTTTAAAGAAGCACATTATAACTTAGGGGTTCTATATACAATGCAAAGAAAAAATAAAGAAGCAGAAGAACATTTACAAAAAGCAATTGATATTAATCCTCATTTTAAAGAAGCACATTATAATCTAGGAGTTTTATATACAATGCAAGGAAAAAATAAAGAAGCAGAAAAACAATTTAAAAAAGCAATTGCTATCGATTCTTAATCTTATAAAGAATCTAATAAACTATGAAAAAAAACTTTATTGTTCCAAAATATTTTGTAAATACATAAACTACTATAGCAGTAAAATAAACACTACTTTTTAAAAAAAGAGTAGTGTTTATTTTTATTAATCGAAATAAGATGAATAAATTATGAAGATAGTTCAGATAATTCTTCTTCAAATTCTTTCCCTCCTTCTATAGATATTGGTAAATTAAATTCATAGTCAACAAGATAAACTATTAATAAATTTTAAGATTAGGATAGTTATCTAATATTTATATAAAAAATTTTTTCTTGAAATGAAGAATTGTTAGAATCTATTTTAAATCTTTTTATTAATTTCATTCTTTTCTAAGAAAATGGTTACTTACATTAAAACGTTTATTTAAGATCATAAACGTTTCATTTAAGTTAAAATAATTTTTTCCAAAATAATAATAATTTACTTAACATTGGTCGTTGAAATAAAGTTATCAAATAAGTAAAAATAATCTATTTTATTATCGATTAAGAAATGTTCTTCTGCGTTTCTTGATGAAGCAATTAAATAAAATGGAATTTTGTTTTGTTTTATTATAAAATTAAAATATTTTTTTTATAAAAATTTTTTGTAAAATAAAAATTATCTTGTTTAATAAAGTTTTTTCCCCTTAATTCATTTAAATATATTTTTCAGAAATCTTCTATAGAATAATTATTAAAATTAAATTTATAGTTAAATCTTCTCAAAAGAGCTTCAACAAATTTTTCTAAAATGTTTGTAGTTGCAATTAAAATTTTATTTGTATTTTTAATTAAATCCATTAATTGCATAAGTAAAGTGATTGCTCTTTTCATTTCTTCTGAATCATTATCCATTCTATCTGTTAATAATAAATAAATTTCTTCTAGCGAGATAATTTCTTCAGAATTTTGATTATTTAGTTTTTCTTATTGGTATATTTATTTTTTGACTTATAAAATTTGCTATAATTGTTTTTCCTTTCCCTGGAGAACCATAAAACAACATTGTTTTTCCAATTAAAAAATTACTATTTTTTAATAAATTGGATAATTGAGAATTTATTTGTTGTGATAAAATTATTTCATTTTTATCATAAAAAATAATGTTTATGTCATAAAAAACTATTATTTTGACATAAATAATATAGAAAAAATATAATAATTTATACACTTATATCTATGAATAAAAGAAAATATTTAAATAAACTAGTTTTTTTACTTTTAATTATTTATTTAAAAATTTTAATATTAAAATAGTATAATTAAATGATATGGCAATTTATTAAATTAGTTATATGGCAGGCAAGGGATAACTTATTATTTAAAAGGAGAAAACTATGAGTTTTCCAAAACAAGAAAAATTAAATGCAAGCGAAAGAATGAAAACATTATTCCATGCAATAAATAATGAAATATCTAGTTCGTTAGAATATACTGGTTCTATGAGAAAAGGAAATAGAGATAATATTAATTATGAACAAGGAGAATTTGATATTGATGCAGATATTATTTTAAATATTAATATCAATGATTATAGTGCACAAATAATCTTTGAACAAATTCATAAGATTATAAAAAGATCTATTAGACATCACGAACACATAAAATTAAAAAGTGTTACTGGTTCTAATACTCTTATCATTCATATTTGGTCAGACAATGCAAGATATACTTTTGATGTCGCAATTAAAACTTCTAACGGACACAAAATCAATATGAACAATAATGGGACACCATATTGAGAATAATAAATTAACATAAAATCTTCTTATTCTATTTAGAATAAGAATATTAAAAAACACTACTCTTTTTGTTAAAGAGTAGTGTTTTTTTAATTTTTATATTAATCAATTAATTTATTCTTATATGTATAAACTCAAAGTGAAACAGTTGAAATTATTAAAATGATAACTATAATTAAAATTACCATTCCAAATCAAATATGAAGAGTTTTTAATGATTTTTTTTCAGAAGGAATTTTAAATTCTTGTATATCACTAGTAATTGTTTCTTCACCATAACCAGGATCAATTCATTGTACTTTTAAACTTCATTTTTGTGTTCCTATTTTTTCAAGATTATCAATTGTTGCTTGTTTTGCAAGTAGTTCTTCTTTGTTAAATTCATAAACTACTTCATTATTAATTTCATCATAAAGATAAACACTTGTAATAACATTATCAGGATCTAAAATATCTCAACTAATAGTAGTTGATGTTGTTGTTACTTCATTAACATTAAATGAAGTAATTTCAGGAGCTGTTTCATGTTTATATGGAACGGTAAATTCTATTACATTATCACTTTTAATTTCACCACTTGAATAATTTTCATCTAATCAAGTACCACATAATTCAAGCTTATATCTTTCTCCTTGAACTAAATTATTAATAGTTAGACTATCTTTAGTATCTAAATTTGTTTTAAAAACTGTTTGATTAATCAAATCATAAAGATAAACTGCTTGTAAAGCATTATCTTTATCTGTAATTAATCAATTAATAGTAACGCTATTGTAATTTAAATCACTATAATTAAAATCATTAATAGTAGGAATTTCTTTAGGGGTAAATGGAACTATGAATGAAACGGAATTACTACTTCTAATTTCACCACTAGAATAATGTTCATCTAATCATGTTCCCTTTAAAACAAGATTATATTTTTTTCCTTGAACTAATCCATCAAGAATAAAGGAACTACTTTTTTTATCAAGATTAGTAGCAATTATTTCTTCTGAAATTGTATCGTATAAATAAATATTTTTTAGTGCTTTATCTTTATCAGTTATTTTTCAATCTAAGGTAACTGAATCATATGTAAGATTTTTATAAGTAAAATCATCAATAGTAGGAATTTCTTTATAAGAATAAGGAACAACAAAATAAATTGAATTATCACTAACTATTTCACCACTAGAATAAATTGGATCTAATCACGTTCCTCTTAATTCAAAGCTATATTCTTGACCACTAACTAAATTATCTAATTTAATTTCACCCGATTCTTTATCTAATGGTTTATCTAAAACTGTTTGATTAATCAAATCATAAAGATAAAATTGAGTTAATACATTATCTAAATCAGTAATAGTTCAATAAATAGTTGCTGAATCATAATCAAGATCTCTATAATTAAAAGTATCAATCGAAGGAACATCATAAGGTTTTCTACCTGTAGAAAAATTCATTAATTCGCCAACAATAGTAGTTTCTCCTCCATAATTCGGATCATCTCATTCAACTCTTAAAGTCCAAGAATAATTAGTTTCTGGATTAAGACTATTAATAGTTACTTTTTGATCAACCAATTCTTTTTTTGTCATCGTATGAACAACATCATTATTAAGTTCATCGTAAAGATAAACCTTACTTATATTATCATCTTCATCATAAAGTTCTCAATTAATACTTACACTATCAAATAAAAGTCTAGAATAATTAGAAGAGATTATTTTTGGAGGTGATTCATGTCTTCAAACAGTATCAAAATCAATATGATTACTAATTGTGGTTCCACTATTACTGTCACTAGATCAATCTCCTCTTATACTTCATTCATAATTAACATCTCCATCTAATCCCATGATTGATAAGGAGTGAGTAGCAATTGCTGAAGAGGTTAAATAAAAAATTACTGAATCTTTTTTTTCATCATAAAGATAAAAAGAATTGAAAAAATTATTATTATCATCTATATCTCATTTAAGAGATATTTCACCATTATCAGGATTAATTGTTTCTTCTAAATTATTTATTGTAGGTGCGACTGTAAATGATGGTAAATCTTTAGTATAATCATAAGTGCTAAACTTATCCTTAACAGTAATTGTAACCTTAAAATCATTATAAACTTCTTGAGTTAATTGAATATTATTAAAATTATAAATTCCATCTTTATTAATAGTAATATCTCTAGAATCAACTAATGAAGCACCAGAAGATCAAAAAGTAAAATTTGTATATTTAAAAGGAGTATTAGTAATGTTGTTTATTTCAACTGCTACATCTAACTTTCCTTTTTCTATAGTTTTATAAGAAAATGTAGGAATTAAATCCATATCTTTGTTAAAGGTAATAAAACTTGGTAAAGTAACTTTATTAAATTTATCTTTAGTTTCATCAATAAAACCACTTTTATAAGCTATTTTCATAGTCCAGTCATTATATTCTGTTGCATAATTAAGATCATTAATTGTTAAACTATTTGATAAAGGATCAACATTAACAGTGCCACTTGGAACACCTATTCCAACAATACTTGAATTTTTGGGAGAAATAGAACTTTCTATCCCATTAAAAATTCAATTAATTTTAATAATTTTTGGAGTATAAATATTTTTTTCAATATCGATGTTAGTAATTGTTGGTTTATCAAAAGATAACAAGAAAATATACTTGGCTTCAATAAAATAATTATTATATTTTACTCTTGCAAAAAACTCAACATGACCACTATCTGGAGCAGAAAAAACAGACGTTCTCTTAATACTATCACCCGGACGAAAAAGAATAGATTCACCTACATAATAGTAACTTTCAAGACTTCCATTTGCATCTTTTGCAAACAACTCAATATATGATGCAGAAACAGAATTTATACCATTAGTAATAGTTGTTTCAATTTCATATTGAACACGTTTACTACCAGTAGTTGATTTGATTCTTTCTTTAAATAAATAATTAATTTTATATGTTTTACTTGCTCCTCCATCAGTAATATAAAACTCTTTTTCTTCACCAACATCAATTGAAGTAATAACTCTATTTTCTTCTTCATCCATTACTTTTTCAATACTATAATTATTGTTTATTTCTTCTTTAATTAATAATAAACTTCCAAAAATAGAAGTAAAAAAAGTAACAATAAAAAAAATAAAAAACTTTTTTATAAATCCCAAATTTGTACACCCCAAAAACAAACTTTTAATAATTTTGTTTTATATAAAAACAAAATTATCTTATATCATAATTATATATAAATGAAATAAAAAAAGGGTGTTTCACCCTTAAATGTATATACAAAATTTTGTAATTAAAAACTATTTTTTAAAAAATTTTCCATAAGATTTATTAATTTAAAACTGTCATCAATAAATAAAAAATACTCTTTATCTCTAATTCTATTCTTTAATACAAAAGAAAGAGAATTAGAAGTATTTTCTTCTAGTAAACTATTATTTTTTTCTAAATAAGTTGAGATTTCTTTAATAATAGTTGAAATTTCAGAATTTGAAAAATTTTCTTCTTTTAAAATTAAACTTATTTCTTTTAAAAAATTATTACGATGAAAAATAATATTATTATTTAAAAATGATGTTTTAAGATATCATGAAGCTTTTTCATAATCTTCAGATTTAAAAACTAAATCTAAAGCAATATTTAAATCCAATGTTTTATTTAATAGTTTTGGTTGTTTTGGTTTTTTAACAACTTCAAAACTTTTATAAAGTTCTTGATAAAAATCTGTTTTAACAATACTTTCCATTTCTAATAACGAAGTAGAAAATAAAAAAAGATCAATAATTATATTCATATTATTAACTAATTTAAAATTCAAATCATTATAATTATCTTCCTTGAAAGAAATAGAATTAATAATATTAGAAAGATTCTTAATTGTTTCTCCTGCTACTGGTAATTTTTCAAAATCTGTTTTTTCTAATAAATTTTCCTTATTACGTTTTTCTACTCATAGAAAAGGAATTCTATTTTCATATTCAAAAAAAGTTTTTGAATTTTTTAAAAAATCGTAATAATCTTCTTTTGTTTTAAATTTGTTTTCTATAAATTTTTCATTTTCAATCATTTTTTTCCTTTAATTTTCCTTTAAATTAATATTTATACTAACATTATATCAATTAAAACAAAAAAAATACATCCAAAGGATGTATCTATTAGTTTTATTTTTAAGGTTGTTATTAGTATCTTATTTTGATTGTTCTTTTTTTGAAAGTAAAATCATTATCCCAGCAATTATTCCTACTCCTAAAGTAGTAAATGATAAAATTGATGCTGAAATTTTATTGTTTTTTCCTTTTAAAAACAGAATATTTGTTCCAATTGATAATATTGGAAACAAAAATAAAATTAAAAAATAAAGAGAAAATTCAATTGCCAATATCGTTAATATAATTATTAAAATAAAGGATCAAAATAGAGATAAAGTTGCCCCAATAGTTCCTAGTTTATTATTAATAACTACATCTTTATTGATAATAGTTTTGTCTTCAACTTTTGTTTCTTGGTCTAGAAATTCTGGAAGATTTATTACTGATGTTTCCTTTTCAATCTCTTGTAAAAGTTTTTTAGTTTCATCAGAAATATTTTCTTCTTCTTCAAAAATCAATTTTTCAAAACTATCTTTTTCTTCTTTCGAAATTGCCATTTTTTCAATTTCTTTTAAAAGTTCTGTGTTAATTAATGATATATTTTCTTCAGTGGATTCGTTTTTCATTTCACCCCCTTACTACCATACTTAATAACAATTAAATTATATATATATTACTTATCATATGAAGAAAAGATAAAAAAAAATTACCTTATTTTATTTGGTAATTTTTTTATTTTTGTTTTTTAATTTTTCTAAAGGAAAAAAGTTTTAATTATTAACTTTTCCTCTTTATTTAAAAGAAAAAACGAAAACTCATTATCTTCTTTTCAAATTTCTCTTCTTGCATATGAAGAAAATATTTCATACGTTTTATTATTCTTATTAATAAATTCATTTTGTTTAAAAATGAAGAGCAAATCAATAATTTCGTTTTTTGCATTTTTTACTTTTGCTTTAAGTGTTTCTAAACTTATTTTTTTATTTGTTAATTGAAAATCAATTAAAGTTTCAAATAAAGAATAAAGAAAAATATTAAAACCAATATTAGAACAACTTTCATTCATTGCTTTATTAGTTAAATCGTTTGAAATTTTAACTAAATTTTCAATAAATATTTTTGTTTTTTCAGAATTTGGATTATCAATTTGATTAACTAATGAATTTAAAAACAATGTATTTTCTTTCTGCATTAAACTAATTTCTTTATTTTTATTTTCTTTTAAAGTTTTTTTAATTGATTCCATTTTAATAAAACTATTTTGTTTATTCATTTTTTACCTCTTTTTTTATATTATAAAGATAAAAAAGACAAAATACTAAAATTTAATAATTTTGTAAAGTTTAATTTTTTTTATCAGAAACTAAAACTAAAATACCACCTAAAATCGAAAAAGTAATTAATCCCATAATTCCAGGAAAAATCTTATTAGATTTTCCTTTTAAAAATCTTATGTTAGAAACAAAAGTTATAAAAGGAATCAATATTATAAAAACAATTATTATAATTGAAGTTATTGGAACAGCAGCAATAATAGATAATACCATTAAAAATATTAAATAAACTAATGAAAGTGAATTTGCAATTATGTTTAGTATCGCTCCAATTACTCCTATGGTATTTGGTTTATTATTAATAGTTTCTTTTTTATTATTTTTAAAATTTTCTTCTTCGCTATTTATTATCGGTTCTAATAATTCATTTGAAAACTCATTTTGTTGAAAATTTTTTTGTTGATTTCTTTGTTGATTTCTTTGTTGAAATTTTTTTTGATTATTTTTTTGAAAATAATAAGAATTAGAAATCTGAATTTCTGTTGTTTCTTCATCGTTTTCTAAATTAAATTCTTTATTTTTTTGTTCTAAATAATTAGTATCGTTTCGAAAATTAACTTTTAACATATTATCATTTATCTCTTCAACAAAAGCTTCATTACGGTTTGATGGATTCATCATAAAAACCTGTTGTTCTTTTTTTATATTATTTTCATCATAACTATTAAATCCATCATAATTATCAAAGTTTCTTTGATTATTATTTTGATTTATATTTACTTCCAAAGTATCATTTTTTAATTCAAAATTTTGTTTTTCATTAAAAGAATCTTCTATATGATCATCAACATAATCTTCATTAATAATTGCTTCTGATTGTAAAGAATTTTCCATGTATCTTTTAGTTTTTAATTGTTCATTGAAATTTTTTTCTTCTTCAACTCTTTTATTAGCAATTATCTTAATTGAATCTTCAAGTTCTTTTGCTTTTTGTTCTAATTTTTTATTTTCTATTTCTAATTCACGAAGATAACTATCTTCTTTTATCGTTTCTATAAAATTGTTGTTTTTTAAAATTAATTTTATTAACTCTTCCTTATCATCACTTTTAAGAAAAATTGTTTTTTCCTTATCTAAAATTATTCTTAACTCTTCGATTGTTTTTGAAGACAACATTTTTTTATCATAAATTTCCATTTTAAACCTCACCAAATAAATTAAATGTTTAAAAAATAAAAAGAGAAAACATTAGTTTTCTCTCTTTTTTTCTTATTATTTTAATTTTATCATTAAAATATAATTTTAAACATTAAATTTAAAATTACAAATATCTCCATCTTTTAAAAGATACTCTTTACCCTCTAGTCTAATTAATCCTTTTTCTTTTAAAGTTAATTCAGAAGGGTACTTTATGAAATCATCATAATTATATATTTCTGCTTTTATAAAACCTCTTTCAAAGTCTGTATGGATAATCCCTGCAGCTCCAGGAGCTTTAATTCCATCTGGAAATGCTCACGCATGTGCTTCTTTTGGACCGACAGTAAAATAAGTTTTTCATCCTAATAAAGCAAAAGCTTTTCTAGTAAGTTCATTTAATCCTGAATCATTCAAATTATATTCATTTAAAAACATTGTTTTTTCTTCTTGTGAAGCAAGCTTAGAAATTTCATATTCTATTTGTGCTGAAAGTGCTAAATAATGTAAATCTTTTTTTTTCATAAAGTCTTTAAATGCAATAAAATTGTTATTTTTTTCATAAGTTGTTATTTCTTCTTCACCAATGTTTGCTAAATATAAAAATGGTTTAGCAGTTAAAAAAGAAAATTGTTGAATAAAGTTTTTTTCTTCTATTGCATTAAAATGAAATTTATTAATTAATTTTTCTTCTTCTAAATGACTTTTTAATTTTTTCATTAATGAAAGTTGATTCATTTCAGTTTCTTTTTTTGCAAGAAAAATTTTCTTTTCATTCTTTTCAAGTCACTTATTTATTTGAGTTAAATCAGAAATAATTAATTCTAATTCAATAGTTTCAATATCACTAACAGGATTAATTTTATTATTTACATGAATTACTTCATTATCTTCAAATAAACGAACAACCTCAACAATGATATCAACCTCTCTAACATTAGATAAAAACTTATTTCCAAGTCCTTCACCTTTTGAAGCACCTTTAACTAATCCAGCAATATCAATAAATTGAATTTGATTATAAACAATTTTTTTTGATTCAAATGATGATGCAAGTTTTTTTAAACGTTCATCAATTATTTCGATTACCTTTAAATTTGGTTCTATTGTTGCAAATGGATAATTTGCTGCTTCAATCTCACTATTTGTAATAGCATTAAATAATGTTGATTTACCTACATTAGGTAATCCTACAATACCTATTTTTAACATATTAATTACTTCACTTTCTTTTTTTATTTATAAATTTTTTCCATGAATTTTTACTCAATTATAATTTATTGTTCCAGCACTAATTAAAAATCCTGTTCATACTCATGGCATAACAATGAATAATTTTTGAAACATAATTGCTCTATCATCTACTGCATTACCAATTAAAAAAGGGTTATATACAAAGAACTCATTTCCATATGTTTTAAAATTCATTAACGCAGCTGAATTGGATCAGAAATTTGGAAAAATAAATCAAAAATAATTTACTCATGAATCTCCAAAACTAACATAGTACATACCATAATTGGCACTAGTGCTGTCGCTAACATCAATAGATAAATATGTTCCGAAGAAAAGATTCATTATTATTGAAAGAAAAATTCAAGAAAAAGCAATACTATTAAATAAATTTTTATGTACTGAAATACTATACACAAAAAATGCAATTGAAGTATCAACAATTGTTGCTAAAAAAATAGTTCAATAAATACTTCATCAATTTAGATAATTTCAATTAATGTCTCCAGGTCTAATTAAAAAACCATTCATAATATCAACAATTTCTGTGAAAATATACGTTCAAAGAATAAATCATGTTTCGAAAATAAAAACTAAAATTAAAGTAAATAGTAAATATACTAAAACTATTTGAAGGAAGTGATACAATAGATTAACCCCTTTATTTAATGAGGTTTTATTAAAGCGATCAAAAGCTCCTTTTAATCTAAAAAGTGAAACTGTTAAAACACTTGAAGCGACTATTGTAGCAATTGTTTGCGCTTCTCCTTCAAAGCTTCCTAATATTAACAAAAAAATAAGTGGAACAATAAAGGAAGCATAAGTCCGTCAATCAACCAACAACCCCTTTAAATGTAATCTTAATAAACTTTTCATTTTAAATTTTATACCTTTCTTATGTTTTTTTATTTTTTTAATAATAGAAAAACACCAACTCAATGGTGTCTCTTTTTTTCTTTAATTAAATCACCAAGCCTATTTTTAGTCATTCATTAAAAATATTTAAGTCGAATGCATTGTTTAAAATAAAAATTGCAAAAACAAATGCTAGTGCTGCAATAAGTAAATAAAAAATCATCTTTACTATTGGATTAAATAATTTAACGATTGAAAAAATAAATAGTGCCAATAAGGCGATCAAAGTTAAAGAAGAAAATATTTTAATTATTAACCCTGAATCAAAATCCATTTTGTCTTTCCTTACTATATTATGTTAAATAATATCTAAAATTTTAATAGCTCCAAGGTATTGCTTAAATTATCGCTGTTACTGTGAAATCAAGAATGAATATCAATCATCCCTGCTCAATCAGCAACAAATAGCATACCAACTACAATTAATAAGACAATAGCAAACCACATTAATGTGAAAAGAGCAAGTCCTAAATTCTCTATAATTAATTTTACAACATTAATTGTAAATTTAATTAAAAACGGAAGTAATATAAGACCCATAATAACTAGAGCAACAATACCTACTCAAAATTTAGTTTCTTCACCCATATTGCTATTCAACATTGCAATTGAAAATAGTGTCATAAATTTACACACCTTTCTTAACTTTAAAAATACGTAATATTTTTTACATATTTACTTATATTATAAATAAAATGTACAATATTACGTATTTTAAATTTTTTATATTTTAAAAAATAAACTGTATATTTTTTAAATTTAAAAATCCATTTATTATTTCTAAACCAAAAACATTGTTAAGGATAAAAATAATCAACAGAACTGTGATCACAATTACTAAAAACAAAAGTATATATTTTACCATTGGAGCAATAAAAGAAATTAGCGCCCAAATTAAAACACCTACCAATACAATTAAGAGTAATGTGCCCAATATTAAAAATAAATTCATATTAGAAACCTCTTACCAAATTACAATTTAATTATAATATAATTTATCGTAAAAGCATAAAAATTTATAAATTTAAATTAATGTAATTGGAATTATTAATGTTAATATTGAAGCAATGACAATTCCTATATATATCCCAAAAAGTTTAATTAATTGACTATAAGGTACTCTTGCTTTTTCAGCAGAAAGCATTACTACTGATTGCGTTGGAATAATCATATTTACTATTCCAATTGCTAATGAAAAAACTAATAAAGTAGCCGATAAAACATGAACTAATTGTTCTGTACTACCATTATTAATCAATAATAACGGTGTTCCAAATATTGCTGCAGCACTTGTAGCAAAAACACCCATTACTGAAGATGACAATCCAGAAGTAGAAGGAATTAAAAGACCAAAAGCTAAAAAGACAAAGAACATTAGATATGTTCAAGATAATGAACTAGCACCACCTAATCCTTTAGCGATGTTACCAGCAAAGAATAAATCAAGATGAGATACACTCAATACATGCGGGATTCCTCTAGCAATTCCAATTAATAATCCAACTGTAAGCATATCTTTTGCACCTACTCAAAAGGTATCAAGAATTTTAGTAGGTGAATACTTAAAGATCATTGAGATTACTATTGTGGAAAATGAAAATAATAAAATTAATTGTGGAAAATCTCATTCACCAGGTAAAGCAAAATTATTTAACAATCATGAATTTCACGGACTTGTTTTAAAACTCATTCCTGAAATAAATGTTGTTCAAGGAATCAACATTAAAAACATAAATATAAAAGTTCCAATAAAGATAAATAATGCTATGTTTTGACGTTTTTTAACACTTTCTTCTTCATCTTGTTCTATTTCTAATGTTTCTTTTGCTCAAATAATATCTTCTTTATAAGTTTCATAAGTAAAAGATTTTTCAGGATTTTTTCTTACTCTTGTAGCATAAAAAGTAGTAAATGAAATTCCAACAGTAGTTAATACTATAAAAGATCAAATTCTATAAACAATACCTGTACCAATAGTTAAATCATTTATAAGAAAAGGGTTACTTGAATAATGACCAATAACAGAATTTATTGCATTAACTGAAGTTCCTATTGAAAATGGATTAACTACTGAAGAAGCAATTCCTGTTGTTGTTCCTAATAAAACAACCATTAGACCGGTCATCGTATCAAATCCCGCTAGGATAAAAATAGGGATAATTATAATAAATAAAGGTAATGTTTCTTCTTGCATTCCAAATGTTGTTCCACCTAAAGAAAAAATTAAGAACATAAGTGGAACTAAGACTATTTCTTTACCTTTTAAACCATGCATTAATGATTTAATTCCTGTTTCTAATGATTTTGTTTTTAAGACAGTTTCTAAAAACCACCCTAAAATAAATAAATAAATAATAATTCCGGAAGCATCTTTAAATCCAGAAATAATTGCTTCACCAATACCTAATAAACCAAATACTTGAACAGTATCAGTTGTACCAGGAACTTTTTGACCTTGAAATATTCACGTTAAGAAGATTACAAAAATTAAAATTCCTAAAATAATGAATATAGTAGGAGGCATTTTAAATTTTTTATTTTTTTTGTTTAAATTGTCAAAATTTAAATTATTTTTATCATCTTTTTGATAAGATTTTATATCAGACACAAATATCTCCTTTTATTGTGTTTTTTTGTTTTTATGTAAAGTTTATAATAAAAATTCATTTGCTAATTCATTATATTTTTTAGCAACTTTAGAATTTTTTGAATAGTCAAAAATTGTAACTCCTTTTAAAAACGATTCGTTTAGTTCTTGAGTTTTAGGAATAATTGTTTTATATACTTTTTCCTTAAAAAATCTTTTAACTTCTTTTTCAATCGATTCATTAATTGTTTTATTTTCACTATTAATAATAATCAGGATTCCTTCAATAAATAATTTATCATTTAAACTTCTTTTTATGATACTAATTGTTGAAAGTAATTGTGTTAATCCATCAAAAGCATTTTCTTCAGTTAATAAAGGAATTAAAACTGAATCAGAAACTTCTAAAGCAAGATTTACTAACATTCCTGGCCTTGATGGGCAATCAATAAAAACAAAATCAAATTGATTATTTATTTTTTCTAATTTAGTTTCTAAAATTTTACGTAACTCATTATTTTCATGTAAATGAGTTTCTCTAGCAAAAGAAGCTAATTCTATTGTTGCCGGCAAAATAAATAAACCTTCTTGATTAGTTTTTTTTATAATTTTTGAAATTTCAAGTTCTTTTATGTTCAATAGATCGTATGAATTATATGTCAATGATGTTTTTTCTATACCTAAACCAATAGTCGCTTGCGCTTGCGGATTAAAATCCATAATTAATACTTTTTTTCCTTTTGATGCAATTCCTGCAGCCAAATTAATTGTTGTCGTTTTAACGATATTGTTTTCTTGATTCAAAATCGAAACTATTTTCATCATTTTATCCATTCATTCTATAATATATTAATTTTAACATTAAATTAATATATAAATGAATTTGATATTTTTTATATAAAACTTAAAATTGAAAAATAAATTTGAAAAAAATGAGTTTTATTGAAATTTAAATTTTTATTTAATTGTATTTTGTACCAGTGAAATCTTTGTTATTTACATCTTCCATACCTCATACATCAACTGCTAATTCAATATATGATTCTTCTCTTTGACTTAAAAATAATGCTTGTTGTTCATCATTATATTTTCAATATTGTTCAACTCATTTTTCATCAGTCAATACACCTCAAGTTGTATTTTTAATACCATGTTCAATCATTTCTTGAACAATATGATGAGCGTTATTAGTTTGCATATTATTTATATAATAAGATAATCTTAAAACTAAACTTTTACTTTTTCCTATATAAATTTTTAAGTAATCTTTATCTTGAATAATGAAATAATATATTCCAGGAACTTCAGAATATTTTTCATATTCTTCATGTGAAATAATTCCTGTTTTTGATTTATTTGATCTAATCATATGTTCTTCAACTCATTTTTTATCCCTTCAAGATCATTTATTAAATGGTTTTTTGGGATTTTCAATTATGCTCGGTTTTGCTTTTCTTGTTTTTGTTGATTGAAGTTTTTTAAATTTTCTTTGTAAACTTTTAAGTTGTTTTTTTTGTTTTTCAAGTTCTTCATTACTAATTTTTTTAACTTTTGTTTTTGAAGAACTTTTAGTTTTTGGTTTTTTTTGGTTATCTTTAATTTTTACTTGTGTTTTTTTTGTTGATTTAGTTTTAGCTTTATTATTTTTTTGTTTTTTGTTTTTACTAGTTGTTTTTTTCTTATTAGAATTTGTTTTCTTTTTAGAATTTTTTTTCTTATTATTTAAATTTTTATTATTTTTAGTAATTCAAAGATTAATAAAAACAGTTGAAAAAGAAAGAATTGCTAAAGCTAATATTACGTATAATCACACCATAATTTTGCTTTCTAAAAATAAAATAAATAAAATAAAAACCATTTATTAAAAAATATTCTTTGTTAAAATAAAGGATTATTTTTAATTTCAGCAAACCTTCTTGGATAAGCTTTTTTTGTTTTTTTTGTTTTTTTGAAAACAAGAAAAATTCTCTTGTTTCCTTCTATTTCATAACCAATATTATCAATTAATTTAATTCCTAATTCTTGTAATAAAATTTTATTAAATAATTGAAAGTTTTGATACTTTTCCCATTCTTGAGGAGTTTTATATAAAATTATTAAACCATTTGTTTTCATTAATGGAGCAAGAATTTCTAAATTCATTGAAAGTGCTCCGAAACCTCTTGAAATTGCATAATCAAATGTTAATTGCTTTAATGTTTCTGCACGTTCATTTTTTAATTTAACATTTTTTAAATCTAGTTGATTAGTTACTTCTTTTAAGAAATCAATCTTTTTTTTAGTTGCATCAACTAAAGTAAATTTTGTATTAGGCAATTTTATTGCAAGTGGAATACCCGGGAAACCTCCACCAGTACCAATATCTATAATAGATTTATTATAAAAATTTTCTTCTTCAAAATATTTTAAAAAGATCAATGAATCAAGTAAATGTTTAATGTTGAATTGTTCATCATCTGTAATTGAAGTTAAATTAAAAATTTTATTTTTTTCTATTACTTCTTTTTTAAAAATTTCCAATAAGGTTAGTTCTACCTCAGTTAAATTAATCTCATACTTCTTTAAAAGAGCATTTAGTTTTTCAGTATTCATTATTTTTCCTTATTCCTTAAATATGTTCATAACATCATAATGTCTGAAGGATTAATTCCTGAAATACTAGATGCTTGATGTAATGTTGTTGGTTTAAATTTAGTAAATTTTTCTACTGCTTCAATTGCTAAATTAGGAACAATAGAATAATCAAGTTCTTCATCAATAAGAAGTTTTTGCATTGAATAATATTTTTTAACTTCTCTTTGTTGTTTTTTTAAATAACCTTCAAATTTAATTTCTATTGAAATAGTTTCAAAATCTTGTTCATTAAAAGATTTAAAATCTAATGGTAATTCAAATATTTGATAGTCAAATAAATTTTGTAAATTAAATTCCGGCCGTTTAATTAAAGTAAATAAATCATATCTACCTAAAGTTAAACCTTTATTAATATCTAAATCTTTAATCAATCTTTGAAAGTTTTGATTATTTAATGATATTTTTGTAGTTTTTAAAAATTCTTTAAATTGTTCATAGCAATTAAATTTTTCTTCATATTGAAGAAACTCTTCAGATGATATTAAATCAAATTCAAAGGCTTTTTTATATAGTCTTTGTTCTGCATTATCATTTCTTAATAATAAACGATATTCTGCACGAGAAGTTAATAAACGATATGGATCAAGAATTCCTTTAGTTGTAATATCATCAATCATAACTCCTAAATATCCTTCATTACGATCAATAATAAATGGAGATTGATTATTTATTTTTCTTACTGCATTAACTCCGGCAATAAGTCCTTGACCAGCTGCTTCTTCATATCCTGAAGTTCCATTTACTTGTCCAGCCATAAAAAGATTATTAATTTTTTTTAATTCTAAAGTTTGTTTTAATTGTCTTGGATCAATTGAATCATATTCAATTGCATAAGCATATTTTTTAATAATTGCTTTTTCAAGTCCAGGAATAGTATGAACGATTTCCTCTTGTATTTCTTGTGGCAATGAAGAAGATAATCCGGAAATATATGTAGTATCCATTTCAGAAGATTCAATTTCTAAAAATAATTGATGACGATTTTTTGAAGAAAAACGTTTTACTTTATCTTCTATGGAAGGACAATATCTAGGTCCAACACCTGTAATTTCATCAGAAAATAAATATGAACTAGTAATATTTTTATTGATAATTTGATGTGTTTTATCATTTGTATATGTTAAAAACGCCGGATTATTTTCAAAAGTTTTTTGAATCTTTCTATTTCTTGTAAAGAAAACTGGTTTATCAGAACCACCTTCAGGTTTTAAATTAGAAAAATCAATTGAAGAAGTTAATATTCTTGGCGGAGTTCCTGTTTTTAATCTCATAGTTTTTACTCCATAATTTTTTATTTGTTCTGAAATTGTTTCTATTGTAAATAATCCATTTGGTCCTTCTTTAGTTATTATTTTACCCTTCATTGTTTTAGAACTAAGAAAAGTTCCTGCAGTAATGATGACAACTTCAGCATAAATTTTGTCACCATTTTTAAGAACCACTCCTTTAACTGTATTTTCTTCAATAATTAATGAAACAACAATCGCTTCTATTAAATTTACTTTTGATGCTAAAAGATGTTTTTGCATTCATTTTGGATAATTTATTTTATCAATTTGAGCTCTTAATACTTGAACAGCAGGACCTTTTGAAGCATTAAGTATTTTTGTTTGCACTTGTGTTTCATCTGTTCCTATAGGCATTAAAGCATTAAAAACATCTAACTCTCTAACAACTATTCCTTTTGCTGGTCCACCAATAGAAACATTACAATGTAATTGGGAAATATCTTTTTTCGAATAAGTAACTAATGCTACTTTTTTGTTTAATTTTGAAGCAACAAAACTAGCTTCAACACCAGCATGACCTGCTCCTAAAACTAAAATATCATAAACCATTATTTTCTCCTTTCAAAAAGAATTAGTTCCTTAGGAATTTCTATGTTCTTTAAATCTATAAATAAATTATCAAAAGAATGTTTTTGAACATTTAATGCTTCAAATACTTGAAAAGAAGCTTTAGGCATTATTGGTTTAATTAAAACAAATAAAGAATATATTTTATTAATTAGAAATCAAATAATTTCCTTTAATTTTTCTTCATTAGTTTCTTTTCAAGGTGTAGTTAAATCAATATAACCATTTAACTCTTCACTGTATTTTATAACTAAATCAATATAATTATTGAAATCATAGTTTTCCATTACATCAATAATTTTCTTTTCAATTAAAATTAAATTTTTATTAGTATTTTTTGTTTCTTCTAAAGTTATTGTCGCTTCTGGAATTTTAGAATTAAAGTATTTAGCATTCATTGAAAAAACGCGATTCACAAGATTAGAAATCTTATTAACTAAGATTCCATTATAATCTCGTAATAATGTTTCTTCTGAGAATTTACCATCACTACCAAATGAAACAGTTTTAAGAAGATAAAATCTTAAAGTATCGCTTCCTCATTTTTCAATTACTTCTAAAGGATCAATAACATTTCCTAATGATTTTGACATCTTTTCACCATCAACAATTAATCAACCATGAGCAAGTAATTTTGGCATTTTATAATTTAAATTTTTTAAAATTATTGGTCAATATAATGCATGAAAGCGAATGATTTCTTTTCCTAAAAATTGTACAACCTCAGTTGTTTCTTCATTTCAAGATTCTATTCCAAACGGAGCACTTGAATATGCAAAAGAAGAAAGATAATTTAATAAAGCATCAAATCAAACATAAATAACAAAGTTTTCATCATTTGGAATTTCTATTCCTCATTTAAAATCTTTACGTGAAATTGCTAAATCTTCTAAATCGTTTTCAATAAATGAACCAAGAAGTTCATTCACTCTAAATTGTGGAAATAAAATGTCTTCTTCTTTTAAAAGCTTAGTAATTCATTCTTTAAAATCTTTTACTCTTAAAAAGTAACTTTCTTCTTTAAAAAGAGAAACTTCTCTTTTACAAATTGGACAATTACCTTCTTCTAATTGTGTTTTTGTAAAATAACTTTCATCACTTTTACAATAAAATCCTTCATAATAATCTTTATAGATTAGATTTTTATCAAATAACATTTGAAATATTTTTTGAACGTTATCTTTATGAGTTTGATCAGTTGTACGAATAAAAACGTCATATTCAATATCTAGTTTTTCTCAAAGTAATTTAAAATTTTTAACAATATCTGTAACATAATCGTAAACTTCTTGATTATTTTCTTTAGCTTTATCAGAAAGCTTTTGTCCATGCTCATCAGAACCAGTCATAAAAAACACTTGTTTATTTTCTAATTTTCTAAAACGTGACAAAACATCTGCTAATGTTGTTGTATATGCATGACCAATATGTAATTTCGCATTTGGATAATAAATTGGTGTTGTAATTATTGTTTTTGTTTTTTTCATATTAGTTCCTTAAATTTATTTAAATTATAGTATATTTATTTTAATGAAGAGATTAAAAATGATTAATATTCATTAATAATTTTTTAAAAGGAGAAATGTTATGGAAAAAAAGGAAAATATGTTTTACGTTTTTGAAGGAATTGAAGGAGCAGGAAAAACTACTCTTATTAAAATATTAGAAGAACAATTAAAGAGCGAAGGTAAAAAAGTAATGGTTACAAGTGAACCAACTGGAAAAAATAATTCATTTGGAACAGCAATTAGAAAATTAATTATGGAAGAAAAAACCAGCGCATTGACTGAGTTTTTATTATTTTCTTCTTTTAGAAGCAAACATGTTGTACAAATTAAACAATGATTAAAAGAAGGATATATAGTTTTATGTGACCGCTTTATATATTCAAGTATTGTTTATCAAGGAAATGTTGGAAAAGTAGATATAAACTTCATTAATCAAGTTAATGAATACATTTTAAAAGATCTTCAACCTAAAAAAATATTCTTAATTGATGTTGATCCAAAAATCGCACAAAAAAGAAATAAACAAGAAAAAGATAAAAATGACAAATTTGATCTTGCTCCTTTGGAATTTCACAAAAACATTAGAAAAAACTATTTAAAATTAGCAGATGAAAATTTAAATTTTAAAATTATTGATGGTAACAAAACAATTGAAGAAATAATCAAAGTAATTACTTTAAACTTATAAAAAATTAATAATGAAAATAAAACAAAATAAGACATTACAAATACACACATCTAAATGTAAATATTTGTAATGTCTTATTAGAAACAAATATATTTCTAATATATTTGCTAATCTTTAAGTTTGGCACCTCGAAATCAATATAATTATACACAAATTAAAAAAATAAAAGAAAAAATATTTTTTATAAAAAATATTTTTATAATAACTTATTTATGAAAAAGGAAAAGATGAAAAAAAATAGAAAAATAATAATAAGCAAAATAGACAATTTTTGAAACACTAATTTAAGTTTTTATGTTCTTTTTACAATTGTTATCATTACAGCAATTATTCAAATATTATTATTTGTTTTTGGCATAACTTCTATTTCTGGAATTAAAAAAGGAAGTGAATTGGAATGAGTAAGTTGACTTTATTTAATTTTAAGCATTCCATCAGCACTTTTAAGTTTTACTTCAGAAATATATTCAATGAGAATTGATAAAAAATTTTTAATACCTTCTATAATTAGTTCATTATTTTCTATGATTACTTTTGTTGCAGGGGGAATGATTTGATCTTCTATAGCGATTGTTTTTATTTTATTTTTGGATTTATTTCGTTTTCGATTAATCAATAAAGAAGGAGAAAATTATTTAATTAAAAAAAAGTTTCTTTTAATTGTAATTTTATTAATTTTTGGATTTATGATTTTAGGTTTACTTCTTATTAATTCTTCAATTGAAGAATTAATATGATGAAATCCAAATACAAAGGATTTTATAAAATATATTGATGTTATTTGTTCTTCTACTACTATTATTGGTATTTTACTTATTGCTAATAAAAATAAATATGCTTTTCTAGTTTTTCTTTTTGGTGATATTATTTTTATTATTGCTTTTAGTTTTATGAGTCAATGATTAACTGCAATACAAATAATCGTATTTTTATGAATAGATATTGTTGGTTTTCTTGGTTGACATTTTAAAGAAAAATACCCTGAAGAATGAAATCAAAAACCGATTAACAATTCTTAATTTTCAAAGTCAAAAATAAAATAAAAATAGTTTCAATTGTTTCATTATTTATTAAAAATAAAAGGAAATTATTTTTATCATCATTTGTACAAAGCATTTCACTCATTGTAAATAATAATCTTACTTTTGTAGTTTCATCTAATGTTTCATATTTTTTAATTATAAATTGTAAATTATCTAAAGACAAGTCTCTTAATTCTTTTTCAAAATTTTTATTTTTTTCCTGAATGATAAGTTCAAAATTTAAAGTTTCTAAAAATTCCATTGTTTCAGTTCAATTTAAATAAAAAATTATTCAATTAGGATTTTCAATTAGATTATTTTGAAAATATGGTTTTATTAATTTCAATTGTCACTTATCAAAATTAAGAAAAATTACTTCATCATATTTCAAAACATTTTCAATTGAATCACTATTTCATTCAACTATTAAAGCATTCGGAAATTTAGCTTTAAAGTGTTCTATTAATTTATAATTTTCTTTTATTATTTTAATCATTACAAAACCTATTTTTCCACTTATATATAATAAAATTATATATAAATAAAAAAATAGTAGAAAGAAATAAAATGAATCAAGGAAAAATATATATAGTTGCAACACCAATAGGGAATTTAAATGATATTTCTTTAAGAGCAATTGAAGTATTAAAGAAAGTGGAAATTATTTTTTGTGAAGATACAAGAACATCAAGTATCTTAATGAAAAAATATGAAATAAAAACAAAACTTTCTTCACTACATAAATTTAATGAATTATCAAAAGAAAAATATTTTAGAGAACTTTTAAATGATAACAAAGATATTGCTATCATTTCAGATGCTGGAACACCTTTAATTTCTGATCCCGGACAATTTATAATTTCAAAAATAAAAAATGATTTTGAAATTATTATAATTCCTGGCGCTAATGCAATTATTAGTTCATTAATTGGAAGTGGGTTAATTTTTGATTCATTTGCTTTTTTAGGTTTTATTCCGAAAGAAAAAACAAAAATAGAAAATTTAATTAATAAAAATTTAAATATTGATCTATTAGTCTTCTATGATTCTCCTAAAAGAATTAAAGATACATTGACTAAAATCAAATCAATTTATGGTGATATAGAAATTACCATTGCTAGAGAACTTACTAAAAAATATGAGGAAAATAATACTCTAATTATTTCAACATGATTAATGAGAGAGATAAAAGGAGAAATTGTTTTGATTATTGATATGAAAAAAATAAGAAAAGAAATACAAATTTTTGAGACTACGAAAAAAATAATCTTATTTAAAAAAGAAGGACTAAGAAATAAAACTATTGCTAAATTATTGGAAAATAATATTTTTACAAAAAACGAAATTTATAAAAAATTATTAGAACTTGATAAAAAAGAAATAAGTTAATTGGTTTTTATTATAAAATTTATTTAGAGTTAATTAACTTGTTTGAAATTATTTATGAAAGGTTTTAAAAAAATCATGACAGAAAACAAAGTAGTCGTTCAGTTAGGGATTACCAATAAATGAGAAGTTAGACGTTCAGGGAACATGAAAGCTTCAAAAACATTCTTAACAAAAGCAGAAGCAGAAAAATATGCAGAAGCAACAGCAAGAAAATTAGGAGCTATCTTAGTTATCAAAAACATTAATGGTAAAGTTGGTAAAACAACAAAATTTAATTAAATACACGAAAGTGTATTTTTTATTTATAAAACATTTTTTTAAACTAATATATATTAGTTTTTTTTTTTAATATATAAAATGATTTTAAGTTAAATAATAAAAATGAGGAGAGTGAATATTATGAAAAAAATAAATATAAAATCAGAATACGGAAAATTAAAAAAAGTATTACTACATAGACCAGGCGAAGAAACTGAAAATATCGCACCATCAACATATGAAAAGTTATTATTTGATGATGCATATTTTTTAAAACAAGCACAAATAGAACATGATTATTTTGCAAAAGTTCTTAGAGATAATGGTGTTGAAGTTTTATACTTAGAAGATTTAGTTGCAGAAACTATTTCTGTTAGTGAAGAAATTAAAAATGATTTTCTTGAACAATTTGTACACGAAGCAAAAATCGATAAAAAATCAAGATTATTTCCTACAGTTATAAAATACTTAAAATCATTTGATGACAATAAAGAACTTATTGTTAAAATGATGGCAGGAGTTAGATTTAATGAACTAAATAACGATGGAAGAAAATCTCTTTCTGAAATTAGTACTAATAAATTATTTGTACTTGAACCATTACCAAATTTAATTTTTACTAGAGATCCGTTTTCAACAATTGAACATGGTATCTCTTTACATACAATGAGATTCGAAACAAGAAAAAGAGAAACTTTATTTGGATACTTTATCTTTAAATATCATCCAGAATATAAAGGAACTACTAAATATTACAATCGGACAAGATCTTCTACAATTGAAGGTGGAGATGTAATGATTCTTAATGAAACTACTATTGCGGTAGGAATTTCACAAAGAACAGAAGCTCAATCAATCGAAAAATTAGCAGAAAAATTATTTTTAGAAGGTAATTCAAGCATTAATACTATTTATGCTTTTGATATTCCAAAAGGAAGATCATGAATGCATTTAGATACAGTCTTTACACAAATTGATAAAAATAAATTTTCTATTTTTAACAACTATAAATTTGATGTATATAAAATTACTAAAGATAAAGATGATATGAAAATCGAAAGTCTTCAAAAAGACATTTCAGAAGTAATGGAAGATGTATTTGGTAATGAAGTAACACTTATTGTCTGTGGTAACGGAGATCCTTTAATTTCAGAACGTGAACAATGAAATGATGGTTCTAATGTTCTTGCTATTGCACCAAATACAGTAATTACATATAATAGAAATTATGTTACTAATAAAGCTTTAAGGGATAAAGGAGTAAACGTTATTGAAATTCCTTCAAGTGAATTATCAAGAGGTAGAGGTGGACCAAGATGTATGTCAATGCCCCTACAAAGAGAGGACGTAGAATAAAATGGCTTTTAATTTACACGGAAAATCATTATTAACAATAAGAGATTGAACAACAGAAGAGGTAAAACATGTACTTTTACTTTCACAAACATTAAAACAACAACGTTATTCAGGAGTTAGCCAAAATATTGAAGGTAATAAAAAAAACATTGTAGTAATAATGCAAAAAGATTCAACTCGTACTAGATCAGCATTTGAAGTAGCAGCATTTGATTTAGGAATGAATGTTACTTACATCGGTGGAACTGGTTCACAAATAGGAAAAAAAGAATCAATTGAAGATACTGCTAAAGTTTTAGGAGGATTTTATGACGGAATTGCTTTTAGAGGAGCAGATCATAAAGATGTAGAAACTCTTTCAGAAAATGCTGGTGTACCAGTTTGAAATGCATTAACAGATGATTTTCATCCAACTCAAATGTTTGCAGATTATCTTACTATTTTAGAAGAATTCGGAAGAACTGATATTAAATTCGCTTTCTTTGGTGATGCAAAAAATAATATGGGTAATTCTTTAATGCTTATGGCTGCACATATGGGTGCACATTTTGTTGGAGTAGCTCCAAAAGAATTTTGACCTGATGAAAAATTAATTAAAGATGCAAAAGCAATTGCTAAAAAAACAGGAGCAAAAATTGAATTTAGTGACGATCCTATAAAAGGAGCAAAAGATGCTGATGTTGTTTACACTGATGTATGAGTTTCAATGGGCGAACCTGATAGTGTATGAAAAGATAGAATTAAAAAACTTTCAAAATATACAGTTGATGAAAAAGTAATGGCAGTTACTTCACCAAAATCAATCTTTATGCATTGTTTACCAGCATTTCATGATACTAATACAATAATTGGAAAAGAAATTTCTAAAAAATTTGGAATTGATCATATGGAAGTAACTGATAAAGTCTTTAGATCAAATAAATCTAGAGTTTTTAAAGAAGCAGAAAATAGAATGCATTCAATAAAAGCAATTATTGTTGCCACATTAGGTTATTAATAATAATTGAGGATTTAAAAAATGAAAGAAAAAGAGAAAGATAAAACAACCGAAAAAATTGATTCTCAAAATAATATTAATAAAGATGAAATTAATGAAACAAATAAAATAATTAAAAATAAGAAAAATGAAAAAAATATTGTCCTTAGAGAAAATGAAAAAGATTTAGAAACTAAAGATATTTTTATTATAGAAAATGAAAATAATGATAGTTTTATAAAAGAAGAAATTTTAAAAGATAAGGATAAAAAAAATAACAAAAATCTTCAAGAAGAAAAAATTTTAAAAGATCAAGATAACAAAAATCATCAAAAAGAAGAGAATATCTTAATTAAAGAAAATGAAAATGAATTTTCTGAAACAAAGGTAAAAATAAAAGGTAAAAAACAAAAGAAAAAATTTAAAATGCCTTCATCTCTTACAATCATCATAGGGGTATTATTTGCTACAATTGTATTTACTTGAATAGCTTCTTTAATATCATCTGATGTTACAAGTGCAGGATTCTTTTCATTCGGAACTGCAATAGGTGCAGGATTTGGAGATGCATCATCGCTAATTTTCTACTTACTAGTTCTTGGAGGAGTAATAGAATTAATGCTTGTTTCTGGAGCATTAGAATCGGGGGTTTCTTCTCTTGTAAAGGTTTTTAAAGGTAAGGAATTATTATTAATTCCACTATTACTAACTATGTTCTCCGCCGGAGGAACAATTTATGGAATGCAAGAAGAAACTATTGGTTTATATATAATAATTGTTCCAACTCTTGCTCTTGCAGGATTTGATACTGTTACTGGGCTTATGGTAATTCTTTTAGGAACTACTGTAGGATTCGCTGTTTCTACTATTAATCCCTTTTCTATAGGAGCGGCAGTTGATGCAGCAGCTATGGATGGTTTTACAATCGGAACAGGATTAATCTTTAGAATAGTATGATGAGTAATTCTTACTCTTATTGCTATTGCATTTGTAACTACATATGCTTGATATGTGAAAAAAAATCCAGAAAAATCTATTAATAAATCAAATAAAGAAGAAGCAGATGAATGATTAAAATCATTTAGTACTTCTAATCAAAAAAATGCTACAAAAAGAGAAAAATGAGCGCTTGCTGTCTTTATGCTTGCCTTCTTAATTATGGTAGTAATGTTTATTCCGTGACCTGACTTATTTCATTTTAGTTGAGAAGATGTAAAATTACCAAAATGACTAGCGCCAACATTTGGTATCTTCTTTAATGGAGTAAATAAACCTGGAGAATGATATTTTAATGATTTATCTATGCTATTTATTGTAGCAGGAGCCATTATTGTTTTAATCTTAGGAATGGGAATGAAAAAAAGCTCTATTGCTATTTGAGATGGTTCAAAAGGAATGCTTTCTGTTGCTATTATTATTGGAGTTGCAAGATCAATTCCAATTATATTAAGCGAAACAGGAACTCAAGACTGATTAATTAATGGAATGTCCTCTAAATTAGCAGGAATGTCTCAATTAGGATTTGTTTATGCAATGTTCTTTGTCTTTCTTGTGTTAGGAATAGCAATTCCTTCAACTTCAGGACTTGCAGCAGCTACAATGGGTACAATCTCTTCATTAGTAGTAACTATTGGAGGGAAAGATGGTCAAATTGGATTAATGGCAGCAGTGTTAATGGTATTTGTGTTAGCAACCGGGATTGTAAATATGTTCTCCCCAACACAAGCAATTGTTATGGTCTCTTGTGAGTCTGCTCATGTATCATATTTAGATTCTATGAAACCAATAGGAACATTTGCAGGAATAACAACAGTTATTACACTAGTTGCAATCATACCTTCTACATTAATGTTGTTAAATTAAAAAATAAGGAAATAAAAAATGAAAAATAAAATAGTAATCGCTTTAGGAGGGAATGCTTTAGGAAATAATCCAATTGAACAATATGAAGCAGTTGCATTTACTGCAATCTCCATTGTTGATTTAGTTGAAAAAGGAAATAAAGTTATGATTGTTCATGGTAATGGTCCTCAAGTAGGAATGATTTCTTTAGCTTTTGAAAAAGCTAAAGAAATAGAAAAAAATGTTCCTTCTATGCCATTATCTCTTTCAGGATCAATGTCTCAAGGATACATTGGTTTACAATTGCAACAAGCAATTAAAAATGAATTAACAAAAAGAAAAATAAAAAGAAATATTGTAACTTTAATTACACAAACAAAAGTTGATATAAATGATCCATCATTTAAAAAACCAACCAAACCAATCGGAAGTTTTTATTCTGAACTTGAAATTAAAAAAATAGCAAAAGAAAAAAATTGACAAGTAGGTGAAGATTCAGGAAGAGGTTGAAGACGTATGGTTCCTTCACCAAAACCAATAGATATTTATGAAAAAGAAATAATTCTTGAATTATTAGAAAAAGATAATATTGTTATTGCCGGTGGTGGTGGTGGAATTCCTACAATTGAAAATAAAGGAGTTTTACAAAGTATAGATGCAGTTATTGATAAAGATTTAACTGCTCAAAAAATTGCTGAATTAGTTGAAGCAGATATGTTTATGATTTTAACAGCAGAAGATGGAATATGAAAAAATTTTGGTAAAAGTGATGCAATTTTTCTTAAAGAACCATCTATAAAATACTTAGAAGAATTAATTGATGCAAATGAATTTCCAGAAGGTTCTATGAAACCAAAGGTAGAAGCAATAATCAATTTTATTAATAATAGTAAAATAAATTCAAAAGCTTGTATAACATCTTTAAAACTAGCTGGGAAAGCATTAAAAAACGAAGCTGGAAGTTGAGTTAAAAAATAATATTGTAATTATTACTAAAAAATACCACATAATGTGGTATTTTTTTTAAAAGAAAATAAAAATAATTGTAATAAATAATTGATATATTCTTCTTGTTAATAAGATAAACAAAATTATAAAATAATATAAGAGAATTTTAAAGATAATGATAATAATTTCATTTATAAAAACATTGTTATAATTACTATTGTATAAAATTACTATTAATGTATATTAATTTTATAAGAAAGGGAAATAATGAAAAGTTCAATTAAAAGTATAAATGAATTTTTAGATGGTGGTGTTTATTTGATAATACCATTAAGTCAACGAGAATATGTTTGAGACAATGAGCAAGTGATAACTTTTGTTAATGATATTAAAGAAGGAAAAAAATTCCTAGGATCATTAATATTAAAACGTAATAAAAAAAACAGAATAAATAATCATAGCGTTAATTATGAAGTTTATGATGGTCAACAAAGAATTACAACATTAATGATGATTTATTTAGCATTAAACAAAATTTTAAAAGATCAAACAAAAAACTATGAATCCGTTGATAAACAACAAAAGAAAATTATTAGATGAGCAAAAATAATAAAAGAAAGAATTTTATTTAACGAAAATTATTATGATGGAGAAGATTATGATGAAGATTTTAAAAACAAAAAAGACTTGAATTCTATTCTTCTTTTTGATAGTTTAGATAGAAAAAACATTTGAAATGATAATATTAATGAATACTTAAATGGTTTAGAAGCAGAGAAAAAAAGAAAGACAAAATATAGTAATAGAACAAAAAAAATCTATGATCATTTGAAAAGACATTTTGAAGATGCTGATAATTTTATTAGTTCTTTTAGCGAATTCTTTTCTAATATAGAAAAATCAATAATTAATAATGTAAAAATAGAAGCTGAAGATGAAGAAGATTTCAATATTTATGAAATATTTGAAACGTTAAATGCTAAAGGTCAAAAATTATCATTATATGATTTATTTAAAAATTATTGATTTCAAATTAGTCAAGGAAAAATCAATCCAAAAGAAATAAATAAAATTCAGGAATTATTTAATGATTCAACTTCTGAACAAAATAAGTTTATGAAACTTTTTCCAATAATCTTTAATGGTTATTCATATTCTCCGAAATTATTATTGCAAAAAAATAAAGAAATTATAAAAAAACAAATTAATGAAAGTAATAATAAAAAATTTCTTATTCAAACAAGAAAAATTGCAGAAAGATTTATTAAATTTAATAGTGATACAGAACAATATTTTAGAGATAAATTTCCAAATTTAGAACAAATAAAAATAGAAAAATTGGTTAATTTAACTATAATAATGAAACAATTAAAATTAGAAAAAATATTTTTATATATATTTTCTTATTTAGAAATGTCTGAAAAAGAAGGATTAAAATATGATTTTAATTCTTTTTATAATCTTTTTTTATTTTTATTAATGCATCAAATTATAAATACAGTAATTAATAAAAGAAAACCTTCATATATAGATGATTACTTTAAAAGTGCTTTTGAAAGAACAAGCATTTCTCAAACACCATCTTCTTCTGCTTGAACAACTGAATTGATTAATAATGTTTTTAATGTTTTTAATGATAAAAATAATTTTAATTTAGAATTACAAAAAATGGAAAATAACAAAGAATATGTTGTTGAAAAATTAAATGATTATAAAGCTTCTGCATTATGAATTAATTTGTTTCTACAAACATTAAAAGAACATTTTTCTTTAAGAGAAATAAATTATAAAAACATTTCAAAAAGAAGTAAAGATAAAGAATTTAGTTTTGAAGAAATAAATGATAGCATTAATAAAAGCATTAATAAAAGCATTAATAAATTATCAAAAGAACAAATTTATGATTTAGATAACAATTTAAAAGATAAAGAAAAAATTTATTTATCTCTTTTGGACAATGCGAAAGATATTGTCAAAAAACTTGAAGAAACACAATGATAAAATAAAATAGTTAAAAATATTTAATTTAAAAAGTATTTTACGTCACATAAATATGTGATGTTTTGTTATATAAATGTATTTGTAATTAAATTAATTTTTTATTATCTTAAATCGGGATAAACATTTTTTCCACTTGAAAAATCAAGTGGAATTTTTATTTTTAATAAAAAAGGAGAAAAAATGAAACATTTAAATTGAAAAATTAAATATAATTATCTTATAAGATATAGAAATAGTGAATCAACTTTATTTCTTGCAAAAGAAATAATCGAAAAACATCAAAGCAAATCAAATAAAATAGAAATACAAAAACGATTAATAAAATTGTGAGATAAAAAATAAACAAATGAAGGAATAATAGGACTTAATAATGAAAAATCACCAGGAAGACCAAAAACTAAAAAAAGAAAATTACCAGATGCTAGTGATCTAACAAGAGAGCAACTTGAATGATATTATGAAAATTTCAAAGATCAAAATATTCCTAAAAATAATAGTGATAAATATAAAATAATTAAAGACAAATTAGAAGAAAACATTCTAAAGATTCTAAAAAATTTATCAATAAATTTTTTATGCAAAATTTTAGGAATAAGTAGACAAAGCTATAATTATTGATTAAGAAAAGGTTAAAAAGAAACTTATCATTATGATAAAAATCTATTTGAACTAATCCATAATGCTTTCTATGAAAGAAGAAAAGCATATGGATAT
>CAMZOE010000004.1 GCA_947330515.1 uncultured Mycoplasmataceae bacterium | reverse complement strand
TTATTTTATTCTATTTTATTCATTGTTTTATTTTTATTATTAAGTATGGTTTTTTCTAGAATAATTATTTTTAGAAAAAGGATTTTCGATGATAAAATTCATAGTAAGATAAGATGAAATAACTTTAACTATCTATTATATTTTTATTTTTTCTTTTCAGAAACGATAATCATTATTTGATTTAATTATTTTTTACTTCATTTTATTAAAAACATTTCATTTATATATGGAATTATATTTTCATTATTTATTTGAACTTTTCTTTTTGGTAATTTAATAGTTTCTCCTTCAATTTATAAGGAATTACCTTTCTCTTCTTTCGAAAAAAATAATTATTATTTTTCATGAATTTATAATGAAACTAATAATAGCTTACCTATATCAGAAACAAAATTAATGATTAATAGCATTCTCACACCATGAATTAGTTTTGTGATTATAGGAAGATGACTACCAACAAATACTAACAGCTTATCTTTTGATTTTCATTGAATGAATATAAGTTTCTCTTCATTATATTATGGTTATCAACCTAATTGATGAATTAATCACTTTCAGTTTACTCCCTTTATAATTCTTTTATTTTATATTTTAATACCAATATTTTTTAAAAGAAAAAAAGATTAAATAAATGATTATCATTAGATGTTATAAATTAGATAATAAAAAGTTTTACTTGAACATAATTATGTTCAAGTTTTTACTATTAAAAATAAAAAATTAATTTAATTATGAATACATTTATATAACAAAACGTCACATATTTATGTGACGTAAAATACTTTTAATATTTTATTTTCTTTCTGTTGCTTCAATCTTTTTTTCAATTGTTTTGACGATCTCTTTTGTATTATCCAAAAGAGATTGATACATTTGTTCTTTTGATAATTTATCAACATTTTTATTATAAAAAAATACAAACTAATTTAGTTTGTATTTTTTTATATGTTATTTTTGACTTTTTTAAAGCATGACGAAGCCAGATTCTCCATCATCTTCATCATCAATATAATTGTCTTCTTGTTCTTCTTCTACTTCATTGTAAGTTGAATCATATTCTTGTTCATATCTTGAATAATCATGATTATTTTCTTCATAGTTTTGATTATCATAATCTTCTTCACTATAATATTCTTCTTCATAGTTTTGATTATCATAATCTTCTTCACTATAATATTCTTCTTCATAGTTTTGATTATTATAGTCTTCTTCGCTATAATTTTCTTCACTATAATCTACTTCTTCATAGTTTTGATTATCATAATCTTTTTCTTCATAATCAAATGGTCCATATTCCGAAGTACTTTTATATTCTTGATAATGATTTGATTTATTATAATCTTCTTCAAAATCAAATTCATCATATATTACATCACCATATTCTGTTTCTTCATAATCATCTTCATCCAAATAAACTGGAACCTCATATTCCACTTCTTGTTGATTTTGATTTAAATAATTTGTAGATGCATTATCAGCAAAATTATATTTTTTTGTTTTCTTCATATAAACTATTCCAAAATAAACTAAAGCAACTAAAGTAGAAATCAATAATAAAAATATAACGATTCATAAAAAAATTAACCCTCCATTTGTTGATTGATTTGTACTTTGATATTCATGAAAATATAATGTTTGTAAT
>CAMZOE010000003.1 GCA_947330515.1 uncultured Mycoplasmataceae bacterium | reverse complement strand
TAATATATATAAATAAGAATGTAAAAATAAACTATATAAAGAATTAAAATCAAACTAATTATTTTCTTATTATAATGATTAGTTTGTATCTTAAAAAATATTCTTTTTTTAATAATAAAATTAAAAAAGTGTGGTAAAAATGGGTAGTAAAATAGCAGTAATCGCGATTTATATATTAATTGGAATTTTAGGTGAAATTGGAGTAATTTTAGGAACTTGGAAAACGTTTCTTTATTTTAAATATTCTTGAGCAAAAAATGAAAATGAAAATAATTATACAGGAATAGATATTGCTGAAAAGATTTTCGAGAAATTTCAAGATAAAATAAAAGTTAAAACTTCTTTTTGAAGTGTAACATATGTCTATTATCAAAAAAGAAGAAAAACTTTAAGACTTGGAAAAATAGATTCTAAAAGAAAATCTATTTGAACAATGGCAACTTCAGGAAGACAAGCTTATGCAGCTCATATTCTTGAACAAGGAAAACATAATAATACAAAACCAAGAGTTGCTAAAATATGAATTAGACTGCAAACTTTTTGAGTAAATCAATTTATTGGATTTGAAATATTTGTTTTATCAATAGGACTTTCAATTTTTATGGCATATTTTATTTTTAATCAAGAAATATTATTTGCAATAATATCATTCTTTTTAATGTTTTTAATAACAGCAATTACTGCATTAATATATTCTATCGCTTCATTTAAAACCTCTAAAATGTTAATTGAAGACGCAGATTTCATTTTTAGTGGAATCATTCCTGAAAATGAAATTGATCAAATTAAAGAACTTTGAAGAATTAGTTATATCATTGCAATCTTTGAATTAATTGAAACTATTGTTTCAATTCTAATAGGAATATTTGAATTAATTGCAATAATATTATTTTATAAAAATGTTAATGCAAATTTAAAATAAGAAATTATTTTCTACACTACATGAATATGTAGTGTTTTATTTTTTAAAATATATTCAAAGAAAATAGTAAATGGGAAAAAAGAATATAATTTTAATGGAGATAATTCCCAAAAGGAGATTTTATGCAAATAAAAATTTTTCTAGGGAACTTACTCATTCATATTTCCAACCAAATAAAAATGGAGTAAAGTTTGAAAATAAAACTTCATAAAGAAGTTTTATTAGTGCTAACAGGTTTTTTTATAACTTTCGTTAGTATCTTTTCAACTTTATATATAGTTATTTTAATTACTTAAAATAACTAAATATTAGAATGAGTAAGTATCTCTATATAAAATTCATCTTACATATTAAGATGAATTTTTTCACTAAAAAACTAAAAAATTGTATAATTAAGTTGGAAATATGAATGAGTATAAATGTAATATAAATTACATTTGCAAAACAAAAAGATGTTATTTAAAATAACATCTTTTTTTATCTAAATTAAAATCACACTTAAAAAATTAATCTGCTTTTTTTAATTTATTTTTGTTTTTTTAGAAGGTCTTGAAATTAAGATAAAAATAGATCCGAGAATTCCTCCAAAGAAAAATGCTAAAACACCACTGCTAACTTTATATTCAAAATTTTTCATAAATTTTGAAGAAAAATTAATATTAAAAATTCCTCCAATAATCAATACAATCCCTATTGGCGCAAGAATAATAGTTATTATAAATAATATTCCCAAAAAAATATACCCTAAACCACCAATTATACTTAAAATAGCTCCTACAGTTCCTAATCCATTCGGTTTTAAAACTAAATTGGTAGTTTCCTTTATTAGATTAACTTCTTTCTCTAAAGAAGATAAAGAATTAATAAGTTGTTGATTTTGATTGATTAATTTTAATTCTTCTAATTCTTTTGAAAGTTTTTCTATTTCTTTTTCATTGTAATTTTCAGACTTATCTTCTAATAAATTTTCATCATTATTACTCTCTTCTAATAATTCTAATAATATTTCTTCATTTTTTTCTTCTTCTTTTAATTGATCATTATCATCATAAATTGTTTTTTTTGTTTCTTTCATTTTTATTAATCACCTCTTTAATTTATAGACAAATTATATGACAAATATTAACTAAATAAAAAATTTAGTTTTTAAAGAATAAAA
>CAMZOE010000002.1 GCA_947330515.1 uncultured Mycoplasmataceae bacterium | reverse complement strand
CTTTTAATTTATTAAAAAAATGTTTAAATTAATAAAGAAATATATATTCTAAAATAGAATTCACTTTAATGATTAAAAGAATTATAATTAAACTATAAAATAAACTTAAATAAAAATTAAAATATGAGGTGAAAAATGAAGAATCTACTAAAAAAAATTCAAAATAAAACAGTAATTAAAGGGTTAGATTTTGATGATAATAAAATTAATGTAGTTGTTAAAAATGGGGTTATTGCTGAAGTCAATAAAATTGATAAAGGAAATGAAGAAGATTATCAAAATTATATTATTCCAGGTTTTATTGAAACTCATACTCATGGTGGTTATAATTTTGACTGAAGTTATGGAAGTTTAGAAGAAGCAAAAGCTTTTCTAAATAAAGTTGCTTTCCATGAAGGTGTTACAAGTGTAGTTGGAACAACTATTACAACTAAAAAAGAAACCATTAGAAAAACTCTTCAAAATCTTTCTCCTCTTGTTAATGAAAGTATCAATGGGGCAACCTTTATTGGTTGACATATAGAAGGTCCTTTTATTTCTAAAGAAAAAAAAGGAGCACATCCTGAAGAATATTTATTACCAGTAACAATTAAAAATCTTGATGAATATCTTAAAGGTCATTATCATGATATAAGAATTCTTACTGAAGCTCCTGAAAATGGTTCAGTAGAAGCAACAAAATATCTTTCTATGCAAAAGATTAATCCTTTTGCTGGTCATTCTCTTGCTAGTGCAGATTTAGTTAAAAAACATATTGCTAATGGTTTAAAAGGAATTACTCACTTTAATAATGCTATGATTAAATATGGTACTGAAGGAGATTCATTAGCAAAGTATGCGATAAAAAGTGATGATCTATACATTGAATTTATCAATGATGGAGTTCACAACAGCAAAGACTTAGCAAAACAAATTCGCCATGATAAACCTCATGATAAATTAATGTTAGTAACTGATTCTTTACATGTTAAAGGATTAAAAGATGGTGTTTATCCAGGAATTAATTGAGACATCCATAAAAAAGATGGAGCTGCTTATACACCAACAGGTGTTTTAAATGGATCTACATACCAAATGATTAATGGTTTTAGAGATTGAATTAATCAATTCGATGCTTCAATTGAAGAAGCAGTAATGATTACTTCTACTAATCAAGCAAGATTATTAGGACTAAAAAAAGGTAAAATAGAAGTTGGCTATGATGCTGATATTTTAATCTTAAACAAAGATTTAATAATTGAAAAAACTTATGTTAATGGTAAACTAATCAGCGAAGATAAAAAAGCAGATAAAATACTTAAAATAAATGAGTATGAAGAAAAATAGAAAAAAGGTATAAATATGAAATTGAATGAAGATAAAAAAATAAAAATTGTTACTGGTGTAAAAGAAGTATTAGAACTAGAAGCAGCACAATCTTTCCTTAAAACAATTGAAGGAAAAGAAGATGCTAAAGTAATTTTTGCAACAGGAAGTTCTCCAGTTGGTTTTTATAAAAATTTAATTAAAGCTCATCATGATGGTAAAAGTTTTAAAAAATTAACATCATTTAACCTTGATGAATATTTAGATGTAGAAAATTTTCCAGAAGATGGATTTAAAAAATTTATGAAAGATAATCTTTTTGATGCAATTGATATTGATCAAGAAAAAACACACTTTCCACAAAGTCCAGAAAGTTATGACAAATTATTAGATGAAGTAGATAAATTCGATGTTACTATTCTTGGAGTAGGTACTAATGGTCATATTGCCTTTAATGAACCAGGAACATCAATCAATTCAAGAACACATGAAGTAGAACTAACAGCTTCTACTATTGCATCAAATTTTAAAGGTCGTACTTCTTATCCAACTACTGCAATCACAATGGGATTAAAAGATATTTATGAAAAATCAAACAAAATTATTCTATTCGCTTGAGGTGTTGGAAAAAAAGAAGCATTGAAAATGTTACTTAAAAGTGAAAAAAACGAACAATGACCAATTACCTTATTCTTAGATCATAATGACATTACAATTTACACTGATCTTAAAATGGAAGAGATAATTTAATAAATTTGATATAATTCCAATGTAGCCTAAGAAGAAATTGTAACTTAAACGTTTATATAGTTATTATAATATGTCATTTTTTTCTTTTTTTGTTTCAAAGTAAATAATAGTGTTTCCTTATCTTAGAGACTTTTAATTTACAGAATCTTTAGAAGCTACATAATAAAAAAAGCAAGTTGTTTTATATAACTTGCTTTTTTTATTATCTATTATTAAAAATCTTCATTTGTAAAAATTATGTTTTTTTCACCAACTAACATTCCTATCTCTTTTGAATTAAAAATAGAATTAGGGTTATTAATGGTAGAAATAAAACCATTTGTAGCAATTAATGCATAACCACTTTTTTTATTTTTTTCGATTTTTTCGTATGCTTCTTTATCAAAATTAATAATGATTTTATATTCTTCTTCGAATAAATTTGTTTTAATATCTCATCCTTTTGGAAAACGAGAAAAGTATAAACCTTCTCCGCTTCAATTGTCTTTCTTTAATGATGTTTTTCTTTGTAATTCTTTATCGGGAATTTTTATTAAAAAATTGTTAGTTATGTTGAATCTTCTGCCTTATTTTTTTTTATTAACTTCCCCTTTACAATTATTAATTTGAAAATATTCATCATCAATAAACTCAATTGTTATAGTGTCCTCTATGTTATAACTTGCATTTTTAAAATATTCACTAAGAGAATTTTTTTATTTTCATAATCATAAAAATTACTAATATCTCCATCTCATTTTTTAGTATAGTTTTTGATATATTTACAATCTTCTTTATGTTCAATATCAATAATTTTAAAATGAGATTTTTTAAAATTTGAATTTACTGAATTTGTTGTTAATTTTACACCACAACTATTACAATTAATCATCCCTTTTTTGAATTTGTCTTTGCCATCTTTTCCAGGCGCTAAAGTTTCAACCTGATTAACCAAAAAAGCATTTACATTTAAAGTTTTAGGTATAATTTCTTGTGTTTTTTCTAAAACAAAAAAAATTTTAGAATAACTATTTGGAATATTTTTTGCAATTTCCAAAAAATATTTTTTTTCTTTAAATTTAATGCCTCTCAAAGTAAATAATTTTTTGTTTTTCTTCTAATAACTGCATTTTATATTTTCCTTTAATTTATTCAATTTAATTCTTCTAATTGAATTTTAGTTAATTCTTTAGAGAAAGAAAAACTAAATAATG
>CAMZOE010000001.1 GCA_947330515.1 uncultured Mycoplasmataceae bacterium | reverse complement strand
AAAATAACAAGGATTGTGATTCCAAAAAATCTTCCTCTTATAGTTTTATTAATTTTATCTTTTCCTTCACTTCCTTCTTCATTATTTTTAATTTTAATTCCTCAATCTATTAATATTCCTCCAATAGAAAATATTATTAATGTCCAATAAACACTCATAATAATTGTCATTAATTGAGATAAATTTATTTCTGCTGTTATTATTTGATACATAATCAAATCTCCTTTTTTTTACTTTTTTATTACATAATTTTGTTTAATTTTTTAAACTCTATTTTTTTAATGAATAATAGAGTTGTTATATTCTCTTTTTTGTTTACTACGTTTAATAAGAAGGAAAATTGTAAAGAATAATATTATTATCCCTATTAATCCTAGAGTAATTCATAAACCCATTCAGCTTCCTTTTTCATCATCATCTTCATCGTGATGATCAATATGAAAGCCATAAACTGTATTTTCAATATTACTCATTTGCATTTGTTCTGTTACTAAAGAATTAGGAACAGAAGTTAATTTAAGATCCATTACTTTAATATCTTTAATAAAGATGTTAGAATCAATCTCTTTAATATTATTAGAATTAAAAGGAATATAAACTCATTCAATTTTTAATTCATCACTTCTAATTGTTGCCATTTTATTATCAAAATCTCTATTCGAATACTTAGAATATTCTTTAGTTCTTACATAATCATTAAGAGAACTTACAACTATAGTATTTAAATCTTCTTCAATATCTTTAAATTTAAAAGTGTCTTTTTGTTGCTCGCTAAGGGTATTCATATAACTATCGATATTATCTTGAAGAGGTTCTTTGTAGTTATAAATTCAATCAACCAATTCACGTAAATCTACCCATTCTAGAGTATAAGCCGATCATCCTCATTCAATACTTCCAACCACTTTATGAGTACTTGTCCCTCTTGTAGTGACACCTGCATTATCTTTATGAACTAAATCATCACCTGTTATAAACTCCAAAGTGAAATCATTGTAACTTAGATTTAAACTATAATTTTCATTAAATCTTTTAATGAACGAATCATTAATTATTTCTTTTAATGTTTTATCTTGTTTAATTCCATCCTTATTTTTTTGATAGCTTAAAGTAATTCTATTAATTGGAATCCTACTTCCGTATCATTCAAGAATGTCTCTTTCTACTTCATCGATAGTATCGTTTCATTTTTTGTCATAAAACATAATAGTATCTAAATCGAAAACATCATCAAGTTTTGGAATAGTTGTTGCAGTTTCAGATGCAGTTAAACTTTTAATAGCTTTTTTAGAATAACCTAGTTTTTCCATTTTAGAAAAATTTTCTGTTCCTCTATCAGTTTCATATCAATATTTTTTTACATCATAATTAATATAAATCTTTTCTTCTCAACTTTTTCCAAACTTATCAATGATAGTTAAATAATTTTTTCGACCGAGTTCATCAAGTTTATATTCTTCATTTTGATCAATTTTATTACCATTTATAAAAACATTATCAATAAGTGGATCATCAATTTTAATTGTACTTTCATATTTACTATAGTAACCATCGACTAATCCATCAGTTTCATCTTCATAAACAAATCTATCTACTTTATTTTCAGTTGGTGTTTCTTCCATTTCAATTTCAGGTAAATAACTTTCAATAATAGAAAAATCAAAAGTTACTGTTTTTTTATAAATTGTTTTTAAACTTAAAGTAAAATTATTTTCCTCTTTGAATTCATCACTAGCAAGATTAACTTGTCAATGATGATTATCAACTTCTAAAGGAAGTAATAATTGATTATTTAGCTTAACCACATTTATATCTTGATTGTGAATATCTAAAATAAAATTTTTACTATTTAAATAAAATATATCTTTATCGATAAAAAAATTTACTGATAATGGAGAAGTTTGATTAATCTTTACTCCATATTGAAAAAACTTAGAACCGATAATTAATTTATCTTGAGTAGAAATACTAGCAAAAAATTCTTCATTAGCAGTTAAAATTTCTGAAGTATTAAGATTTAAAGCATCAACATGATTATCATTTTCAAACTCAAATTTTAATAATTGTTTTTCTTCACTAAGTAAATAAAAATTACCATCATCACTTTGAGATAGGTTATTTTTTTGATTGAAACTTTTTATCTTAGTAGGAATAATTTTTGGTTCATGATTAAAATTTTGAAAATCAATAAACTCATAATATCCTTCTTGATCGATGAAAACTGATTTATCATCAATTGTTTCTCTTCAACTAAAATCATCTGTTTTAGAATAATTGTATAAATATTTAAAGTTTATATGTTTGCTTGGTTGGTTGTGCTCATCTCTTTTACCATAGGTAAAATAATCATCATAAAAGAAATAATTTCCTTTGATTTGCATTAAATTATTATTTATCTCATTAGTAGAAATAAATTTATTTGTTTCTGCATCAAAAAATCAACTAAAAGAATGTTTTTTATCACACATTCCACTAACTTTAAAGATGTTGTCACCTTTACTAAGATAATTTTCACTTTGAAGAGTTGGATTTTTTCCAATATCTCAAAATTGACTTTCTATTTCTTGGCTACTTTTACGTTCATCGTTTTTATCACTTGAATGATGTGATTCTAAATAGAAATGATTTGTCCAGCCACTTTCATGTCTTATTGAAAAAGTAATGTTGTCATAATATTTAAAGTTATTTTCATTTTCAATAAACTGATTTTTATCAATTAAATATCAATAATTATTTTGATTATCACTACCTT